>DATHJA010000171.1:0-5645 GCA_035316475.1 Edaphobacter sp.
GGAGATGGAAGAAACGTTGACTTGTTCTGAAAACACTGTTTTTGGGCTCGTGACAGTGCACAAAGCACGTAATCGGTCTTCGTCTGCTTTGTCAGGCATTTGGTATCTCGGCATTCGGTCGTGAACGCTGTGCAGGCAAACGAAGCCAAGCACGGACTATAATTCTCTAGCCGCAGCGATAGAGATGTCTCCATGACGGAGTGTTCTGAATACGTGCTGGAGACCCTTGCGGAAAGCGGGGAGCGCACTCTTTACCGCGGCCGGCTGCATGGCAACCCACTCCCGGTCTTGGTGGTGGCACTCGCCTCAGAACGTCCGTCACCTCAGGGGCTTCGGCGGATCGAGCACGAATACTCGCTCAGAACCGAACTTGATCCTGCGTGGGCAGCCCGTCCTCTGGAGGTCACTCGTCACGACGGACGGACGATGCTGGTCCTCATGGATCTTGGCGGCGAGCCACTGGATCGGATCCTTGATAGGGGCGAGGGGCAACCGATCGAGCTGACTCGCTTTCTGCGCATCGCCATCGGCTTGGCGACAGCAGTCGGCCAAGTCCATCGGCACGGCCTCATTCATAAGGACATCAAGCCTGCAAACGTGCTGGTGGACGACGCCGGCAACGTTCGGCTCACCGGATTCGGGATAGCGTCCCGGCTGCCACACGAGTGCCAGGCGCCCGCGCCGCCAGAGGTCATTGCCGGCACCCTTGCCTACATGGCACCCGAGCAGACCGGACGAATGAACCGCTCGATCGATGCCCGGAGCGATCTTTACTCTTTGGGCGTCACCCTGTACCAAATGCTGACGGGCACTCTGCCGTTTGTTGCCGCCGATCCGCTGGAGTGGATCCACTGCCACATTGCGCGCCAGCCGACACCTCCGGGTGAACGCGCCACAGTCCCCGGGCCCCTCTCGGGTCTCACCATGAAGCTCCTCGCCAAAAACGCTGAGGAGCGCTACCAGACCGCCTCCGGCCTGGAGACCGATCTTCGTCGGTGCCTGGCGGAATGGGAGTCGCATGGCCGCATCGATGCGTTCCCGCTGGGCGCGTGCGACGTCCCGGATCGATTGCTGATCCCCGAGAAACTGTACGGGCGAGAATGCGAGGTCAACGCCCTACTGGCGGCCTTCGACCGGGTCGTGGTCGACGGCACACCGGAACTGGTGCTCGTCTCCGGTTATTCCGGTGTCGGCAAATCCTCCGTGGTGAATGAGCTGCACAAGGTGCTCGTTCCGCCGCGCGGCCTGTTCGCTTCCGGAAAGTTCGATCAGTACAAGCGCGACATCCCGTATGCGACCCTGGCACAAGCGTTCCAGGCCCTCGTCCGTCAGATCCTCGTAAAGAGTGAAGGGGAGATGGGACAGTGGCGCGGCGTCCTGCGGGAGGCGGTGGGCCCAAATGGGCAGCTTATCGTCAACCTGATCCCGGAGGTCGAGTTCATCCTCGGGAAACAGCCGCCTGTTCCAGAGCTGCCGCCGCGCGATGCGCAGAACCGCTTCCAGTTGGTGTTCCGGCGCTTCCTCGGCGCGTTCGCCCGGCCGGAGCACCCGCTCGCGCTGTTCCTCGACGATCTGCAATGGCTGGACGCGGCTACGCTGGAAATGCTGGAGTACCTGATTACCGATCCGGAGGTGCGGCACCTGCTGCTGGTCGGAGCCTACCGCGACAACGAGGTGAGTTCATCTCACCCGCTCATGCGGACCCTGGGGGCGATTCGCAAGGCCGGGGCGAGGGTGCAGGAGATCACGCTAGCGCCCCTTCGGCTCGAGGACGTCGAGCAGCTCGTCGCCGATACCCTGCACTGCGATCTGGATGCCGCCCGCCCTCTGGCGCAACTGGTGCACGAGAAAACCGGCGGCAATCCGTTCTTCGCGATCCAGTTCCTCACGGCGCTTGCCGAGGAAGGGCTGCTCGTGTTCGATCTGGAGCCGGCGTTCTGGACATGGGATTTGGCGCGCATCCGCGCCAAAGGCTACACGGATAACGTAGTGGATCTCATGGTCGGGAAGCTGAAGCGGTTGCCCGACACGACCCAGGAAGCACTCAAGCAGCTCGCCTGTCTCGGGAACGTGGTCGAGATCGCCACCCTGACTCTGGTTCACGGGAAATCAGAGGAGGAGATCCACAAGGCACTCTGGGAGGCCTCCCGGACGGGGCTGATCTTCTGTCTGGAGGGCTCCTACACGTTCCTCCACGACCGCGTTCAGGAGGCTGCCTATGCGCTCATCCCCGCAGGCGAGCGGGCGGCGGCACACCTTCGGATTGGCCGAGTGCTCGCGTCACGGACTGCGCCGGACGAGATCGAGGAGAATATCTTCGAGATTGTGAACCAGCTGGATCGCGGCGCCGCACTGATCGATGCGCGGGAGGAACGCGAGCGTGTCGCCGAGCTCAATCTTATTGCCGGCAAGCGCGCCAAGACTTCAATGGCCTACGCCGCGGCGCTGAAATATCTCGCTGCCGGCCGCAAGCTGCTGGTGGAGGACAGTTGGGAGCGGCGCTACGAACTCACCTTTGCGCTCGAGTACCACCGCGCCGAGTGCGATCTGCTGACTGCAGACCTGGCTGCGGCGGAAGAGCGGCTCACGATGCTTTCCCAGCGCGCCACGAACCTCCTCGACACGGCCATCGTAGCCTGCCTGCGCATGACGCTCTACACCACACTGGATAGGAGCGACCTTGGTGTCGAGGTGTGCCTCGATTACCAACGACACAGAGACGCCCACTGGTCGCCGCATCCTACAAGTGACGAAGTCAGGCAGGAATACGAGCAGATAGGTCGCCAGCTCGGCGGCCGTTCGATCGAGGAGTTGGTTGACTTGCCGTTAGTGAATGATCCGGAGATCCGCGCGACCCTCAATGTTCTGACCGAGGTCGTGACGCCAGCCCTGTTCACCGACAAGAATTTGCTCTCACTGGTGATTTGCCGGATGGTCAATCTCAGCCTCGAACATGGCAACAGCGACGGATCGTGCTTTGCTTATGTCTGGCTTGGCATGATTCTCGGACCGCACTTTGGCGACTACCAGGCCGGATTCCGATTCGGCAGGCTCGGCTACGATCTGGTGGAGAAGCGCGGACTGCATCGCTACCAGGCCCGCGCCTACATGTCCTTCGGGAATCTTGTCATGCCCTGGACGAGGCACATCCAAACTGGCCGGGCCCTGGTGCGTCGCGCCTTCGACGCCGCTAACAAAACCGGCGACCTCACCTTTGCGGCATATAGCTGCAACAACCTGAACACGAATCTTCTCGCAACCGGCGATCCGCTGGGCGAGGTGCAGCGAGAAGCCGAGAACGGGCTCGAATTCGCGCGGAAAGCGCGGTTTGGGCTGGTTATCGACATTATCACCGCCCAGCTCGGTCTGATCCGGACTCTGCGTGGCCTGACGCCCGAATTCGGCTCCTTCAATGAGGAACGGTTCGACGAGGGCCGGTTCGAACATCATTTGCAGAGTGATCCGCGTTTGGCGCTTCCCGAATGCTGGTATTGGATCCGCAAGCTGCAAGCGCGCGTCTACGCGAACGATTGGGCTTCCGCCCTCGAGGCAGCATCGAGGGCACAACAGCTTCTCTGGACGTCGCCGTCATTCTTTGAAGTGGCCGAATACCACTTCTATGACGCGCTCGCGCGAGCAGCACAGTACGACGCGGCATCGACCGAGGAACGGCCCCAGCATCTGGAGGCACTGGTCTCACACCACAAGCAGTTCGAAGCGTGGGCGGAGAGCTGCCCCGAGAATTTTGCCAACCGTGCCGCGCTGCTCGCCGCCGAGATCGCTCGCATCGAGGACCGCGCCCTCGATGCAATGTACTTGTACGAGCAGGCGATTCAGTCTGCCCGGGAGCACGGCTTCGTGCAGAACGAGGGTTTGGCCCATGAGGTCGCCGCGCGGTTTTATTTGGCGCGGGACTTCGAGACGATCGCCCACGCCTATCTCTGCAACGCGCGGAACTGTTACGACCGCTGGGGCGCGCTCGGCAAGGTGAAACAGCTCGACGCACTCTACCCGCACCTGCGGCAGGAACAAATTCCTACATCGCCCGCCGCCACCATCGGCACGCCCGCGGGGCAATTGGACGTCCAGACGGTGGTCAAGTCCTCACAGGCACTCTCGAGCGAGATTGTTCTCCCCAAGCTGATTGAGAGGCTCATGCGAATCGCGGTGGAGCACGCCGGGGCCGAGCGGGGACTGCTTATCCTTCTCCGGGGCGACAAGCCGCAGATCGAGGCGGAGGCCACCATCAGCCACGGCAGTATCGACGTAACCGTTCGACAAACCGCGGTCACGCCATCCGATCTCCCCCAATCTGCACTTCATTATGTGATCCGGACGCAGGAGCGTCTGGTCCTTGATGATGCGTCGGTCAGGAATGTGTATTCGGAGGACGAGTATGTGCGGCAGAAGCGCCTCAGATCCGTCCTATGCCTACCCATCGTCAAACAATCGAAGCTTGTCGGCGCACTCTATCTCGAGAATAATTTGACTCCGTGCGCCTTTACGTCGGACCGGGTCGAGGTGCTGGAGTTGTTGGCTTCGCAAGCGGCCATTTCGCTGGAGAATGCCCGCCTCTATTCGGACCTGCAGCGCAGCGAAGATCGACTCCGGGGTGTCATCGACACCATTCCGGCCCATGTCTGGAGCACTACGCCCGACGGCTCCGTTGATTTCTTCAATCAACGTTTGATGGAATCTACAGGGCGATCGATCGAGGACCTACTAGGCTGGGGTTGGGGTTCGATCGTGCATCCCGATAACCTCGAGCGCTACCTCAAGGACTGGCGCGCAGCCTTGATGGTCGGGGAACCGATGGAGAGTGAACTACGGATTCGGCGGGCGGATGGGGAGTATCGCTGGTTTCTGGTCCGCAACGTGCCGCTGCGCGATGAGCTGGGAAACATCATCAAGTGGTATGGCACCGGTATCGAGATCGAGGATCGAAAGCGAGCCGAAGAGCAGCTGCATCAGGCGCGTGTGGATCTCGCATACGTCAACCGGGTGACCACCATGGGAGAGCTGACGGCATCTCTGGCGCACGAAGTGAGACAACCGATTGCCGCAGCCGTCACAAACTCCAATGCCTGCGTGCGATGGCTTATGCGGGATCACCCTGATCTGAAAGAGGCGCGCGAAGCTGCCACCAGAATCGTGAGAGACGCAACGCGTGCGGCGGAGATCATCAGCCGGATCAGCCTGCTCTTCAACAAGGGTACTGCCGAACGGGAGTCAGTTGATGTCAACGAAGTCATCGGGGAGATGATCGTTCTCCTGGGCAGCGAGGCCGTGCGGTACAACATTGCAGTTCGGACGGAACTGGCCGCCGATCTTCCCCAGGTCATGGGGGATCGAGTGCAATTGCAGCAGGTGCTGATGAACCTGATGATCAATGGTATCGATGCGATGAACGACGTGAATGGAGTGCGCGAGCTAGCCATCAAATCGCAGCCAACGGGAAACGAGCAGCTTCTGGTGTCCGTCAGCGATACCGGCGTGGGGCTGCCCCCGCAGGCGGACCAGATCTTCAATGCGTTTTTTACCACCAAACCTCACGGCACTGGCATGGGACTTCGGATCAGCCGCTCCATCGTTGAATCACATGGTGGCCGCTTGTGGGCTGCCGACAACTTTCCGCGGGGCGCAAG
>DATHJA010000172.1:0-6285 GCA_035316475.1 Edaphobacter sp.
CCCAGACGATGCCGTCTTTTGTACCGTTGGCGGAGACCACCGGTGTGGCTGCGTGATCTTCCAGCTTGAAGCTGCTGGCCGCCTTGAAGGTCAGCTTCGCGTCGCCCACTGCGAAGTCGCGCACGGAGTCGTGATCGATCAACACATAGACGTGATGGTTCCAGTACGTCATTGAGCCGTAGATTCCGCCTGAGGTGGGAATGGTCTGCACAGCATGGTTGTTGTTCGCGGGCTGATAGTGGCCCAGACGATCGCGATCGACGACGTAGATCATGGGGCCCTTCCCGCCGATGACGGCTAGGTGCGGATGTGATCCGGGCTGGTCGGGCAACAACATGGGACCGCCTGAGCCGAGGTCATGGTCCTTTGCGTCCAGTTCGTCGGCGTTGGAGGGAGTGAAGTAATCCGCGGGCCTCAGGCTCTGGCCGTTCAGCTTGAGAAGCGTATCTCCATAGTCCCTGCCACCCTTGGCCACGTCGAAGCGTCCGTTGCCGGTTGCGACGAAGATGTTGCCGCTTCTGTCAGCGGCAGGTCCGGTGTCGCTCGCCCAGATTCCACTGTCGTCGGCATCGGGCGAAGCGTTGAAGACGGCCTTCTGCTGCAGGGTGGCGGCATCGTAGGCCATTACCCAGCCGTGGTAGGGGCCGACGTCGCAGGAAGAGCCCCAGGTGAGATAGACGGCGCCGTTGGAGAGCAAAAGGGCTGCTCGCGGATTTTCACGCAGCGACTCGAAGACGAGGGTGGAGTTTTTGCTGCCGGTTCCGCTTCCGCGCACGGTGGCGTGAATCTCGACCGGGCCTCCGGATTTTTCCGCTCCTGTGGTGATGTCGAGGGCATGAAGTTGCTGGTGATACTGCTTGCCTTCGGCAGCTCCAGGCACCTTCGTGCGGGCCAGAACGAAGAGCGTTCCCGACTTTGCGTCGATCACCGGAGTCGACGTAATCCCGACCTCTGGCAGTAGGAAGGGGCATTGGACGTCCTGTGCCGGAACCGTCGTGGCGCCGTTCTTCAGAAAGCTCACCTTCCAGAGCGGCGTGGAGGGCCGTCCATATGCGTCGAAGGCGTAGACGCTGTCATGCTCCGTCGCGACAAAGACGATGTCGCGTTTGCCTTTGCCGGGGACTTCGATGCCGCGCAGAAACAGCGGCTGGGCGTAGATGTCTCCGTCGACCTTGAGGGTGAAGAGTTTGCCAAACTGCTGCGGATTGACGTTTCGCGGCGTCAGCCTGGTCTCGTTCAAGGTGGCGCCGGTGCGCGCGTTGTCGTACTGCGACGTGGTGACCTGTGCCTTCGCGGCCAGCCCGACGGTGAAGACTGCGATGATTCCAACTCCCAAGAGCTTCGGTTCGGTCAGCCTCATGATCCCTCGCACCCGGCACAGTGGCCGCAGATCGCCGCTCGATCGGGCAGGATATAGATAGCATGCTACATAGCAGAGGTGCAAGTTTTCCTTCCCGGGCTGAAAAAGTGAGTTTCGCTCGGAATGACACCTGAGAGGCTGGCATTTCAGGCGCGGAAGATTTCAGGTGGAGATATTTTTTGAGAAAGATGACGAAAAGATGCTGTATGTTTATATACGACTGAAAAAGTCCTATATAAGTTTTGGCGAATCCCCGCAGCGAACTCTTGGCGGAGAACTGCAGGGATTCGGCGACCACAACCCCGAAGAGCTGCGGATAAAACTCACTATATAGTGTTTCCCGGCTCTTCGATATCCAGGCTGCGCGAGGTTTTGCGCTGGCCACGGAGCATTATGAAGAGAGCTGTTGATTGTCTTATCTTCCGGGTAGATCCGATCCGGTTTTTTCTCCTGGTTGCGGTGTTGGCGAGTCCTCTTGCGGGGAGATCTCAGGCGCTGGGGGCGTCTGGCGCGGCGGTGGAATGCCGGGGAACCCGATATGCGGTTACCGGCTCGATCGCGGATACCAGTGGAGGGCTGATTCCATTTGCCCGGGTGAAGGCCAGCTGCGGAGAGCTTTCACAGGAGACACGCGCGGATGAACGAGGTGAGTACCATTTTTCACTCGCGCCGGGCGAGTACCAGCTTGAGGTGACTGCGGAGGGATACTCCTCCCGGACCGAAGCCCTGCAGGTGCGCGGAAGTGCTGGACAGATTGCGCCGGTGGTTACGCTTTCCATCGCGGCTCAAAGCAGCTCGGTTACGGTGAGTGCAGAGGGTATGACCTCGAGCTTCGCACCGACCTCGACCAAGGTGGACACCCCTCTTCTCGAACAGCCGTTTTCCATCGATACGATTACGCGCGACCAGATCATCCAGAGGAATCCGCAATCTGTGGCCGATACGATCGGCTACACGGCTGGAGCGCAGACGCTGTCGGTCAACGGTCCTGCGGTTATGGCGGTGGACTCGTTCAGTCTTCGCGGCAGCGCGGCGGATGAGTATCTCGACGGCATGCGCATACCGCAGAGCTTCAACGCGGTGCAATCCGGGCCGGGAAGCCTGCAGCTTGATCCGAACGATATGGAGCGAGTCGATCTTCTGCTGGGGCCCAGTTCGACGCTCTATGGGCAGAGCAATCTCGGCGGCATCGTCGATGCCATCAGCAAGCAGCCTACGGCGACGCCGTACCGCTCGCTGCAGTTTCAGGCAGGAAGCTACAACCGTTTCCAGGGTAGTGGTGACTTCTCCGGACCGCTGGTGCACTCCGGTGCTCTGCAGTACAGGATCAACGGCCTGATCCGGCGCAGCGACACGTACGTCTACGGCATCCAGGACAACCGCCTTACGGTGAATCCTACGATCACCTGGCATCCTTCGCTCAATACGGCGGTCACGTTGTATGCCAAGTATCTTCGCAACACCAGCGATTCGATCACTGCGTATATTCCGGCGGTCGGCTCAGTGAGCCCGGCATCGTTCGGATATCTGCCGGTCAGCATCAACCTGAGCAATCCTACCTACGATCGCTACAAGAAGAACCAGTTCTTTACCGGCTACAGCGTGGATCACAGGAGCCCGGGCCGATGGACGGTGCGGCACCAGCTGCGATATGTCCGGATGAACGCGAACTGGCACTTTCTTTATCTGACTGGAGTTCAGCCGGACGGTGTAACCGCGAACCGCGCGAACACGATGAGTCTTCCCAGGATCGAGGGCGTTCAGACAGACACGCACGCTTCGACGACGTTGCGAACGGGTAGGATTCGTCACACCCTGCTGGGCGGAATGGACTTTCAGTGGCAGCGGTACCGGAACGTGCAGGGCTTCGTGACCGGCAGCACGATCAATATGACTCGACCGGTGTATGGTCCGGGAGACACGATTCCGGCCGCGAGCGTGAACCAGAGGCAGAGCCAGTTCCAGGGCGGTCTCTATGGCCAGGAGCAGATGGAGGTGGCACACTTCACGGTGGTGGCGGGAGGTCGAGTCGACTTCACCGCGCAGGATACCTTCGACAATCTGGCGAATCGTGCTCTGACATCGCAGCGGCCCCATGCGTTTTCCGGACATGCAGGCGTCTCGTATCACATCGCCGGATTTGCGCCGTACTTCAGCTACTCGACATCGTTTCTGCCTACGCTGGGCGCGGATGTGACGGGCAAGCCATTTATTCCGGTGACGGGAAGCAACGTCGAGGGTGGCGTGAAGTACCAGTTCACGCGAGTCCCGCTGATGCTGCGCGTGGCGGGCTTCAGTCTTCGCCAGCAGAACACGCTGCAGCCGAACCCGGTTGCTCCGACGACCTCAATCCAGACGGGCGAGGTGCATACGCCGGGGGCCGAGGTGCAGGCGAGCGGCTCCGTGCTGAGGAGCCTGGATTACACGGTGGCCTTCACCCACATCGAGCCGCGCAACACGATCAGCACACTGTATCAGGGCAAGCAACCGGTGACCGTAGCCAACAATTCGGCGTCGACGTGGCTGCACTATACGATTCGACGCGGACTACCGACCGGCCTGGGGTTCGGAGGCGGAGCGCGGTTTACCGGCGCTTCGTGGGGTACAGTAGCGAACAATTTGCGTGTGAACGGATTCACGGTCTTCGATACGGCCGTGGACTACACGCTGGAGCGCTGGCGGTTTGCGGTGAATGCGACCAACGTTGGCAACCGGCGCTATGTGAATGGCTGCTCGAATATCTATTTCTGCGCCTATGGACAGGCCCGCACTGTGATCGGCACTGCATCGTTCAACTTCTAACCTGGAGGCTGTATGAAGTTTCTTCTCACGCTTTGTATCTCGTTTGTTCTTTCGGTCTCGTTTGCAGTTGGGCAAGCCGCGCAGGCCGCAGATTCTGTTGAGCAGCAGATTGCGGCTAAGGTTCACCAGATGGATGAAGGTCTCCAGAGAGACGACGTTCCTGCGTATCTCTCGGTCGCGAGTCCGGATCTGGTGACGCTGCACGATGACGACGTCTTTTCGACCCGGCAGGCCTTCGTGGAGCATCTGAGCAAGGATCTCAAGGCGTTCAAGATCTCGTCCTTCGACTCTCGCATCAGCAACCTGAAGGTGGTTGGCGACTTCGCGATGACGGATATCTCCTCAGCTTTTGTTGGCGACCTTCCCGATAAGAAGGACCCGGCGACGCTGCACCACTACGTACTAGAAATGAAGTTCAAGTATGAATGGAGGCGCATCGATGGCGACTGGAAGCTGACGCGCTTCGCGCAGTTGGGCACGACCGGAACCATGGATGGCAAACCCCTTCCCTCGCACTCATGATCTCCATCGACAACAACCCGAACGGAACAGCAGTGGCGGACGCAGTCTCGAGGCCGAAGCGACGTAGTGCATGGAAGTACACTCCCCAGCGCATCTTTCTGCGCCGCGCGCTGTTCCAGATTCACCTGTGGGTCGGCCGCTCTCTGCGTATGCGTTGGTCATCGGACTGACAGGAAGCCTGCTGGTCTTCTCGACAGAGATCGAGCGCTGGTTCGATCCTGAGGTCCATGTTGTGACGCCGGAAGAAGGTTCGATCTCACTGCAGGATGAGATGGAGTGGGTGAAGGCGAAGCATCCGGACTATCGCATCTTTTCACTCGCGCCTGCCGACGCTCCTGATCAATCGGCTAGCTTTGTACTGGGGCGGAAGGGTCCACTCGACCGCTCGAAGATTCTGAATGTCTACTTCAATCCGTATACCGGCAAGGTTCTGGGTGAGCGGACGACGGTGGAGGGTGCGCTCGGTTGGGCGCGGAATGTTCACTACTTCCTTCTGGCCGGAGAGACCGGCCTGATCGTGAACGGGTGGATGGGGTTTGGGCTGCTGCTGCTGTGTGTGACCGGCATCGTGATCTGGTGGCCGGGGATCTTGCGCTGGAAGAGATCGCTGGTGGTCCCGCGGAGTTCGAACTGGAAGCGCGTGAACTGGGATCTTCACTCCTCGGTAGGGTTCTGGTGCTGCGCTTCGCTCTTTGTGGTGAGCTTTACCGGGATTTACTTTGCGTTCCCAAAGATTGTCGGGGGACTGACGCTGGTGACGGTCCGGAGCGACATCAAAGCGGTGCTAACGCTGATGCAGCCCTCCAAGGCTCAGCCGGATGCGAAGGATGCGGTTGCGATTCCGCTGGACGAAGCGGTTGCGAGGGCGCAGAGAGAGCTGGTGCAGAATGCTCCGCTGTCCTTTGTGTCGATACCCTCCGGCCCGACTGCGGTCTTTACGGCTGGACAGTACCGCCAGGGCTCCGCGCCTTACTCGCAGCTGATGTCGGTGGATCTCGACCCTTATACCGGCAAGGTTCTGCGCCGGTTCGATACGGCGCAGTATCCGCTAGGCATGCGGATTGTGCAGTACTACCACTCCGTCCACTTCGGATCGTTCGGTGGGAGCGGAGTCGTGGGCCGGGTAGTGCAGTGCCTGTGGGTGCTGCTGGGTCTGACCCCGGCGGTGCTGGCAGTGACCGGGCTGCTGATGTACTGGAACCGGTATCTCAAACGACGGTTTGCGAGATCGTGAATTGCGCTGTGCGCAATAAAAAGCCGCAACGCCATGTGAGCGTTGCGGCGATGAAACGAGTGCGAGAGGACTATGGGGTGAGTGGTTCTGCCGTGGCCTGAATCTCGATGCGGCGGGTAGTTCCGGAGATGTCAAGCGAGCCGAGGATGATGGGTTTGCCCGGCGTGAGGACTGCGCTGCCCTCGAAGAGGGACTGACGGATGACGGGCTCCTGTGGGAGGGCACCTGAGCGGTTTTCGACGACGCTGGACTGCTCGACTTTGGTTTTGAGCCGAAGAGAGTTGGGGGCATCGTCGATGGTGGCGTTGAAGTTCATGCCTATGTCGACATAGGTGTACTGGGTCTGCGGATTATTGGGGTCCTTGAA
>DATHJA010000173.1:0-3845 GCA_035316475.1 Edaphobacter sp.
GCGTCTGTGTGGCCGAGTATCTCTCCGCGTGGCCCGTCAGAGTTCCGCTCCCGGTCTTGCTGCTGCTTCAACGCACAAGAACGGCAACGGTCTCCTGATGAAAGGTCTGAGGAAACATGTCGACGAGATGCAGTTGATTCAACCTGTAGCCGGAGTCTACCATTGCCCGAAGATCGCGGCCCAGCGTTACGGGATCGCAGGAGACGTAGACGATCTCCGGAGCCTTCACGCGGGCAAGCAGAGCGCAGACTTCCGCTCCTACACCGGCTCGCGGAGGGTCCATGACGATCAGGCTGGGGCGGTCGCGCTCGAGAGCCGCCTGCCGCAGAAACTCCACTGTCGTGGAGGTGACGGCTCGCCTTCCCATTCCTCGGAAATTTGTTTCCAGATCACCGCCAGCGACCTCCACGGCGACGACCTCTGCGAAAGTCTTCGCCAGCACACGCGAGAACAGGCCCACGCCCGCGTAGAGATCCCAAGCCAACTTTCCGCTTCGCCCGGCCGTTGTCAGCTCGATCAGCCTTTCGACGAGAAAGCGATTGACCTGGAAGAAACTGCTTCGGCTTACCCAGTAGCTCTCCTTTACTGCAATGTAGCTCAGTCCGGGTACTCCCCATGCTGGTCCTGGTCGAAGGCGTACAGATTTACGTCCGCGTGCGGAGGTCTCCATGATCTGCGCGCCAACTCCGGCCAGCTCGGGCACGCGCTCGTGCAATGCTTCGCAGAACTCGTTGAAGCCTTTCGCTGGATGCGTTCGGACAAAGAGCGTCACCTGCAGCTTCTGTTCGTCACCAGTGGTGAAGACCTCAATCTCCTCCGTCGCATGAATCCACGCGGAGAAGCCGACATTCAGTTCAAGAAAGGCCTCCGCCGTTCGCCAAAGGATCGGGGCGGCGATTGGACACATCTGTACGGGTAGAAACTCAGTAGAAGCGCGCCGCAGATACCCCACCTGCGGAACTCCCTCTGGAGCCGAGACGCGCAGGCGTATGCGGTTTCTGTATCCCCATGGCTGACCGTGATGCCGCTGAATTGCAGGAAGAGAATTCAGCCCGGCTCGTTCGAGCGTCTCCTGCAGGATGTCCTGCTTGAGCTGGAGCTGCGCATCATAAAAGGCGTGTTGATACTGGCATCCGCCACAGGCGCCAAAGTGGGCGCAGTGAGGCATAGTGCGATTCGGCGAGGGCTCTACGATCTCTTCCACGGCTGCTTCGCTAAAGCCGCCGCGGGTCTCCAGGGTACTTGCTTTGACGATCTCGCCGGGAAGCGTGAACGGAACGAAGACAGCCTCTCCCTTGGCCTCGCCTTCGTCGAGGTGCGCGAGGCCCGAGCCTCCATAGACGACTTTTTCGATCGCGAGCTTCATCCAAGGCTCATGTAGAAGAGGCTGAACCGGGGCAGTCCCCGCGCCTCTAACAGCTTCTTCTGCAGAAACTGCTGCTGCACCTGTTTGATCTGAACGGCCTGCATCTTGCCGCGGTAAGGAGCTAACTCTCGCGAGGCCTGTTCCCGTAGAGCGGTGAGCTCGCTCTCGTCGGCTGCCGTCATCAGAGCCGCGAAGATCTTCTCCTCCAGAACCGTCAGGGTGCGGTCTAGTTCCTCAAGCTGCATGGATGGGTTCACACTCAGCTCTGCTGCCAGCGCGCGAAGCCGTGCGGCCGTCTCCGCGCCAACGGTATCTGCCGGCGGAGGGGTCTTCACTGTCTCCAGAATGGTGGCGTTTTTCTCGAGGTACTGCGCGATGCGATCGCTCTCGAATCCGCTCTCTGCCGCGGCTCCCTGCTGCCCGGGAGCCGAGCCGACGGCGGCCTCCATCGCCTGCTCCACGGCCTCCATCACGCTCTGCGCGCACCACGCCAGGCCGTTGACTTTGCGCTGGCGGCCTGGGGTTCGCCGGGTTCGTTCATCGTATTTATCGAATGCGTTGTCGATTCCGCGCAGCACCGCCTCGAGCGGTATTCCTGCTTCGCGCCATGTCTCGATCAGGGCCCAGTCCAGCGTTGAGAGCATCAGCAACGATCCCCGCCTCTGCTGGAAGCGCTCTTCGATCTCCGTAAAGTAGTTGAAGTAATTCAGCATGGTTCTGACTCAGCCAGCTCTCGTACACCGCCAGAGAGAACTGTGCGCCGGATGCCATCCTCTCCATCCACCAGAAGAAATCCTCGGGCATCCAGTCCGGCGGTTACGCCGGTATATCCACCGCTCTCGTCCACACGCACACGCTTGCCCCGGACCCAGGTGGAGACTGCGGTAAATCGAGCCAGCAGGTCGTCGCCAACCACACGGGCAAGCTGGTTCAGCTCCTTTTCGAGCGCGCATAGCAGGGCAACCAACAATCTCTCCCGCTTTACTCTATGTCCGCCTTCGATGCGCAGAGAGGTGGCGAGATGCGCAATCTCTTGAGGGAAAGACTCATGATTCAGGTTGATGCCAATGCCGATGACTGCATAGCGCAACGCAGACTCCACCTCTGTATCAGTAGCGGGGAGGATCGCGGTCTCTACAAGAATTCCGCCGCACTTTTTTCCGTTCGCCAGTAGGTCGTTCGGCCAGCGGATATCTACATCGAGTCCCACAGCTTCGCGGATCGCCTGCTTCGCCGCCAGTCCGGTCGCGAGAGAGATTCTCAGTGCCATGGCGAGCGGCAGGGCAGGCGTCACCAGGGCGCTGACATACAGACCATCGCCCACGGCTGAATGCCAGCTATGACCACCGCGCCCACGGCCCGCAGTCTGTTCGTCCGCAACCCATACCCCGATGCGCGTGCCCGCCTGTGCGGCCTCAAGAGCAAGCGTATTTGTCGAGCTCACGGAATGCAGATGCAGGACGTGGCCAGCAAACGCCGTTCCCGCAAGCCCCGCGTCAACCTCGCTCAGATCGAATGCCATCGCTGCTAAAACACGTCTGCGGTGATCCGCATGCTCAGGTCGACCGCTGTCGCCGAATGAGTTAGCGCGCCTACGGAGATAAAATCCACGCCGGTGAGAGCATACTTCCGCACCGTCTTCAGGTTCATGTTCCCTGACGACTCAATCAAGGTTCCAGGCAGCGCGGAGCGAATCTTCTTTACGGCTTTCTTCGTCTGTGCCGGCGTCATATTGTCGAGCAGAATCGACGGCGCTCCGCCGGCGATCGCCTGCTCCAGCTCCGCGTCGCTGCGGACTTCAACCTGCACCACCTGACCGTTTCTGTGTCCCTTCATCGCTTTTTCCAGCACGACGGCCAGACCGCCACCCAGCGAGATGTGGTTGTTCTTGATCAGGATTCCGTCCTGCAGGTCGAGCCGGTGGTTGACGCCTCCTCCGCAACTGACCGCGTATTTGTCGAGGATGCGCAGACCGGGGATTGTCTTGCGCGTATCCAGTACCTTGGTCTTCGTCTTCGCAACGGCGTTTACGAACTCCCGCGTCAGGGTCGCGATTCCGCACATCCTCTGCATCAGGTTCAGGGTCACCCGCTCGGTCGAGAGCAGAGCCGCTGCGTTGTGCCGGATTACAGCCAGGGGCTGCCCCGCGCGCACCTTTACGCCGTCGAAGATCTCTGGATGGCTGACAACCTCGAAGCGGCCGACCGGCGTGCTGCTCATCTTGGCAAAGATATCCAAGATCACCGGGATCGAGCCCAGCCCGGAGACGACGCACGCCTGCTTGGCGAGGATGGTCCCGGTGGCGCGCAGCTTCGGGTCCACCGTAAGAGCCGTCGTTACATCGTTGGCTACCTTATCTTCCGCGAGCGCTGCTTCAAGGATGGCTCGTATCCGTTTGCTCTTCCAGTCCATGCTGTAATCCTAAACCTCTGAGACCACAACGCCTGTCTCCGCTACTCCGGGGGCAGCGCTTCAAGGG
>DATHJA010000174.1:0-7071 GCA_035316475.1 Edaphobacter sp.
ACCCAGCGACCTCGGCGCCAACGATTTCCGCACACAGCGTTATCCCCGCTTCTCCGGAGAGAACTTCGACAGGAACCAGGTCCTCGTCGATCGTGTCCGCGCTATCGCAGACCGCAAGGGAGTCAGGCCCGGCCAGCTCGCACTTGCCTGGGTGCTCGCCAAAGGAAACGACTTCGCTCCCATCCCCGGGACCAAGCGCCGGAAGTACCTTGAAGAGAACGCCGCGGCCGCCGACCTCAGGCTCACTCAGGCCGAGGTCGCCGAGCTCGAGGCCGCGATTCCACAAGACGAGATCGCCGGAGAACGTTATGCACCGGCAAGCCTGAAACACATCGACCAAACCAAATAGCTCCCAACACCCTACGTCTCGACTTCGGGACGTAGGGTTCCCTTCTCCTGAAAAACGTGTCATCCCGACCGAAGTTGGCGCCCAAGGCGCAACGCAACGCAGTGGAGAGACCTGCGTTCATGCCGCCTAAGAGCCTGATGCCACAGCCTTACACCATCCATGAAAATGTAGAATCTCCCTATGTCGCGCGGTTACTTCATCACCTTCGAGGGTCTCGACGGCTCCGGAAAGACCACCCAGCTTCGCCGTCTCGCCGCCTGGCTCGAGTCCGAGGGCCACAAGGTCGTCACCCTCCGCCAGCCCGGAGGCACCGTCCTCGGCGACCGCATCCGCTCCATCCTGCTCGATTCGCGCTCCGAGGCCACCCTTGGTCCCATCGCTCCGCTCGCCGAGATGGCACTGATGTTCGCCGACCGCGCCCAGTCCATCCACGAGATCATCCTCCCGGCGCTCGCCGAGGGAGCCATCGTCCTCTGCGACCGCTACACCGACTCGTCGGAGGCCTACCAGGGAGCCGGACGCCGGCTCGGCTCCGAGCGCATCCTAGCCATGCACCGCGCCGTCTGCGACAATCTGCAGCCCGACCTCACCCTGCTGCTTCTTCCCCCGCTCGACTCCTCGCTCCACCGCGCCCGCCGCCGCAACCAGCGCACCTCACAGCGACAAGGCACCGACGAGAACCGCTTCGAACGCGAAGACGACGAGTTCTATCGCCGCATCTATGAGGCCTACGAGACCATCGCCCAGCGCGAACCGCAGCGCGTAACCGCCATCCGCGACGACGCCTCCATTGAACAGATCGAGGCGCGAATCCGCGAGATCATAGCCGCACGCATCCCCACCCCCGTTATCTAATTTGCGCGGTCAACGAATGCGGAACACAATGCCGCCTGAAAACGAAAGCAGGTTCGATGACGGATACGTCGCACCGGTGGTGCCGATGGTATTAACGCCTGCCGCGACAGTGCTGGTCGTCGTCAGCTGGCCATAGCCGATCTCAAAAACCCTTACATCTATATACCGGTTCAGTTTGTAATCGGCTCCTGCGAAGACCCCATACCGCGCACGGCTGGTCCCAACCGCCACATGCGGTGCCTTCGTCGTCCCCACGCCACCCGAGAGCTGCACATAGGGTCGCCATGATGGAGAAATAGATTTGAAGACCACGCGGCCGCCAATTAAAAAGTTATTCATCCGGGCGGTATTCGCTCCCTGGATCGAGTCCCGGATATCGATTCCCCCATCGATATTCTTGCCGTGGGCAAAGTCGTAATACCCCCCAATATTCGCCCCCCAGAACGTCCGCGACGTGACCCCATCTCCCAGAAACGCAAACTGGCCCGAGTCCGGCTGCGAATTGCTCACTCGCGTGGCCATGGGATTGAAATAAATGCCACTCTGGGCATAAGCCGAAACAGGAAGAAGAGCGAGCGCTGAAAGTACGACGGAGAACAACAATTTCATCAACAGAATCCTTTGCTTGTAGGGGCCTACGACAATCCTGCTACATCCTTATAGTGTAGCGAGCATTGCTGGCACCGATCCTTGAGTTCTGAAAAGTGTACCTCCCCAGCCAGCAAACATGGCCGCAACGCACGCTGACCGTACCGATAACCGCCCCGGAACCAGTCTCATAAAACAATCGGGATACATAGCTGGCTCGTGTGGAACCCGCCGGCGAAGCGGGTTCCACAATCCTCGAGCACCACAAACGCAGATATATGAGACCGGTTCTAGGCCTTCACCTTCGGGTTCAGCGAATACGTCCCCGTCAGTGAAGCCTCCGCCAGCACATGCCCCTTTATCGCCGCCAGCACATTCTCCGGAGTCAGCTCGCCGTCCACCGCCAACTCCTCTACATCGAGCGCATACAGCGTGAAGACATAGTGATGCACGATCGCATCGTTCCACGGGGGGCAAGGACCGTCATAGCCGAAGTAATCCCCTTCCATCTCCGGATCGCTCGCGAACCACTGGGTATAGTTGTTGATCCCGTGCCGCATCCCTCCCGGAGCCGCCGGTCCGCGCTTGCCATGCGGAGTCACTCCGTCGCTCTGGCTCCCCGCCGCAATCTCCCGCACACCCGCCGGAATATCCACCAGCAGCCAATGATAAAAGCGCACCCGGGGCAGCGAAGCCGGCACCTCGCGCCCTTCCTTGTTCACATCATCACCCTTGCTCGGCACATCCGGGTCATGCACGATAAGCGCAAACGACTCCGTCCCCT
This sequence comes from Edaphobacter sp., assembly GCA_035316475.1. Taxonomy (GTDB): domain Bacteria; phylum Acidobacteriota; class Terriglobia; order Terriglobales; family Acidobacteriaceae; genus Edaphobacter. Next base: position 2,577 of record DATHJA010000174.1, read on the forward strand.
CCGGCACATCCGTCCACGCAAGCTGCGGATTCCGGTTGCTGCTCAGCGCCACATGGCTCTTCGCATCTTCCACCGCAAATGCAAACTCACCGGGAATCGCTGCTCCATATTTAAAGTTCTCGCTCGTCAGTTTCATACATCTCCTTGTATCAAGAATACAAAAATACAAACTTGGAATTTTTGGGCGTTCGATCTCTCACACCAGAACAGAGAAAACCGATGGCACTAAAATCTATCTCCCGTCTTTCTTAAGAAACGCATCGTCATTGATAAAGAGAGCATGCGTATTCGGAGTTGGATCCTCTAACACCAGGCTGTAACGCTCCGGAACACCTCCCGTCGGCATCCCCGCGCACAGCACAACTCCAACACTCATTTTCTGAAGGAGAAAAAATCTCATCCTCGAAAAGAAGGAAGAACCGCCGCTGGGGTTGCCAGCGACATAGCTTGTTAACAATCAATCGCACCCGCCATCCGTCATAAAAACTGAGCAAAATTTTGCGCGCATGCTATCCATCTTCCCTGAGAGGCGTATCTTAACCAGCAAGTGAGGTGCCCGCCATGCTCAGGAGAGACTTCCTTCGCCGCTCTGCCAAAGGCCTCGGTGCCGCTTGGCTCGCCAGCAACTCCCCCGCCACCACGCTAGGCCTTGAGCCACTCGCGAAAAAGGCCACCGCGCAGGACGAAATCACCCTCGGCAAGACCGGCATCAAGACCACCCGCCTCGCCATGGGAACCGGGACCGTCGGCTTCGGGGGTTCTTCCAACCAGACCCGCCTCGGCTCCAACCCCTTCACCCGCATTCTGCTCGACGGCTACAACGATAACGGCCTGCGCTTCTTCGACACCGCCGACTCCTACGGCTCGCACCCCAACGTCCGCGAAGCCATCAAGCGGCTCCCTCGCGACAAGGTCACCGTCCTCACCAAATCCGACATCCGTGACCCCGCCAAACTCCGCCTCGCGCTCGACCGCTACCGCCGCGAGCTCGGCATCGAGATGATCGACGTCGTCCTCATCCACTGCGTCACCGAAGCCGACTGGACCACCCGCTATCGCGGAGCCATGGATGTGCTCAGCGAGGCCAAACATAAGGGCGTCATCCGCGCCCACGGCTGCTCCTGCCACTCCATCGAAGCCCTTCGCGCCGCCGCCGCCTCGCCCTGGGTCGAGGTCGATCTCGTCCGCCTCAACCCCATCGGCTCACACATGGACGCCGACCCCGACACCGTCCTCAAGGTCATCAAGCAGATGCGCGCCGACGGCAAGGGCATCGTCGGCATGAAGATCCTCGGCCAGGGAGACCTCCGCGACCGCCCCGCCGAGGCCATCCGTTACGCCCTCTCCACCGGAGTCCTCGACGCCTTCACCATCGGCGCCGAATCGCGCAAAGAACAGGACGACCTCACCCACAAGATCGCCGCCGCCTGAGCTAAAAACGCAGCAAGGGGTCACCTCTTGCTGCGTTCCATCTATCTATTGTTGCTCCGGTGCGCTCCTTCGACGACGCCCGCTGATCAGGTAGACCGCCGCTCTCAGCTCCAGAAGCGGATCCTCCGACGGCTCAATTCCATCCACCCGCGGAATCGGATCGAAGATGATGCGCTTCTGCTCCTGCGCGTCGCTCGCCACCGATTGCGTCAGCTCCAGCGTGCCGAACTCCACCACCTTGCGATCCTCCGGCCAGTGCACCGTCGCATCGTTGGTCACATCGCCATCCTTCGCCACCTGTACAAAAATCTTGAACCGGATCGGCCCCTTTCCGATCCTCTCCGTCAGCTCATCGAACAGGTAATCCGCATCCTTGCCCGCAGCTGCTTCTGCGCTCAGGTGCTCTTCTTTCGCCTCCGGGACAATCGTGTACCTCCCGAACCGGCTCACCCCATCCTTGTCGATAAACTTCATCGCCGTCAACCCGAAGTACCTCTCCTGCGCAAAGCTCACCGGCATCGGAGTAATCGCTTGAACAAACGCCAGCGCCTTCGGATGGCTCACGACAAACTCCTGCACCTTCCCCTTGTCTGGTTGTGTCACCGCGCGCAAAAACTCGAGGAACTCCGCTCCGGTCGTCGCCGGGAATGCATTCGCCGAATGCGCCACGATATCCGTGTGCACATGCTCCGCCAGATTGAACCGAATGGCCATGCCTCGCGGATCTGCTCCTGCGTCATTGTCAGGAATCAGTGGAACTCCGGTGGAATTTGAAAAGCGTACCGTCACAGGCGTCGACGACTGCGTCGCATGCTGAGCTCGTGTCAGTTCCGCAGCCTCTTTCGTCGGGGTAAACATCCCCTCCAGCATCGTACCTTTCGCATGCACTGGCCTGAATCCCGGATGGGCTCCAAAGAGCGACTCAAACTCCTTCAAAATCTCTTCACTCAGTGCAATCAGCTTCTCATCGTTCGGAAGTGGCATTTTTTCGTTCTCCTTCATCGCAATCTATCGCACAAGCAGGCCCACCTTCCTTGCCGGGTTGTGAAAAACGCCCCAACTCCTCTCAACGCCTAAGGTTTGCGCACTCCTTTCATATCGCGCCCTCCCTGATGCAGCACCATCGAGCTCACCTTCCCATCCGCATCCTTCACAAACTCGATCTCCGCATTCACCACCTTCGTGAAGAACTTCGTCTCCGACTCCGGAAACACCGGAACCTTCGACTGCCCGGTCGCCTGCGAGACCAGCTGATCGCCCTCCAACATAAACGTCAGGCTGAACCTCGGAGCCAGCTCATAGGTCCCCACATACTTCTCCAGCACCGAGCGATCCACCTTCACCTCCGTCCGCACCACCGCTTTGAAGTCCGGCCACCCATACTCCTTCGCGATGCTCTGCATCACCTGCTGCGCCACCCGAAGACCTCCCTGCGCATTGGTCATCACCACCGCACCATCGCCATGATTCTCATACCCCACAAACAGCGCCTCGAATCCCGCATTCACCCCGCCATGCGTAAAGTATGGATCCGCCGCCGATCCTCCAATCTGAACCCCCAGCCCCCAGTCTCCCATTCCCTTCTTCATCATCTCCCGCGTCATCTCCTGCGAGAGCACATGATTCGCCTTCCCCTCCAGCGACCGCTGGTTCTCCATCACATACAGCGCCAGGTCCGGCGCCGTCGTCCACAACCCCGCCGCCGCTCTCTCCGGATACGTATGCGCCCCACCCTCCACCGGAGTCCCATCCCCGTTGTACGGCGCCGCCGCCGGTCCCATCTCCGCGGGCAGAGGCTGCTCATACGTGCTGTGCTTCATCCCAATCGGAGCCAGCACCGAATCGTGCAGCAGCTTCGCAAACGGCTCCTTCGCCGCATCGATCATCATCGCCTGCATAATCGTGAAGCCGCCTCCCGAGTAGTTCCACCTCGTCCCCGGCTCCGCCTCAATACGAATCGCCGGAGTATTCGCCGGCTTCTCTCCATTCAATACCTGCTCCAGCGTCGGCACCGGAGCCCCCTGCGCATAGCCCGGAAACCCATGCACCGTCGTGCCTCCCGTATGCGTCAACAGCTCGCGCAGCGTCACCGGCTTACCCTTCGCCGCATCGCTCGCAGGCAGCTTCCACTCCGTCAGCTCCTGGTTCACGTCCTCATCCAGCACCAGCTTCTTCTGCTCCACCAGCTTCAGAGCAGCCATCGCCGCCACCGGTTTGCTGATCGATCCCGCCTGGAACATCGTCTCCGCCGCCACCGCCGGTCCGCCCGTCTTTGCCACCCCATACCCGCGCGCCCACTCCACCTTGCCCTCATGAATCACCGCAATGCTCACGCCCGGCGCGTGCAGCTCTTCCATCCTCTTCTCCAGCGGAATGCACGGATCCCCGGCCGCCATCACAGGATCGTGCAGACATCCAACCACCCTGTTGATATGCTCCTCGACTGTGCCCTTCGGTTGTGTGCCTGCCACCTGCGCCACGCACACCTGTCCCGCAACAAAGACACCCAACCCAACCAGAGTAAGAATCCGATTCATCGTAGAGATCTCCAGAGCATCGCAAATCAACGTCTGTAGAACTCTATACGCATCCCGAACCAGCGGGTTCACCTCGTTGCTCGCAAACGCTCTTCCCTACCGCCCCCGTAACCGGGTCATCACCCTGCGATCCCGCTTCGTAGGCCGCCCACTCTCCCACGTACTCTCATACACGGGAATCGCCTTCTTCGCCTCAGTCACTGCCTGCCGCGCGGCCTTGCTCTCCGCCGTCTCGCGATAGAGTCCCTGCGCCACCGAAGCCGGCCCCCGCACATCGCTCAGCCCCAGCACCTCGATCACAAACTCGCCCGAGTCATTCTTTACTCGAAGCATCTCCCCCGCATGGACTTCGCGCGCAGCCTTCGCCGGCTGCCAGGCTAACTCTGCCTTCTTCCAGTCGATTCTTCCCAACTCACATGCTTTCGTCGCCAGAGCCCTCGTCTTGAAGAACCGTGCCGCCCACAACCACTTATCCATCCGCACCTGATCCATCCAACCATTTTCATACAAACCTGGTTTTCAAAGGA
>DATHJA010000175.1:0-2350 GCA_035316475.1 Edaphobacter sp.
ACTGCCCGCACAATCTCGATGTCCATCGTCGGGGCCATGCAGAGGTTGTGCGCCGTTCCATCCGGCAGCTTGTACTTGTTCTCCGGCGAGCAGGAGGGGCCCGTCACCATCCGCTCCGTCTTCGGATCCGTCACCATCAGATCCAGCAGAAACTCCGCATTCTCTCGCAGCCGCGGATACCCACGATCGCGCAGGAACGCGACGTTGCCCGTGTAGTCGAAGTGATCCCACAGGTGCAGCGCGAGCCACGCCGCGCCCATCGGCCACACCCCGCCGCCCAGCCCGTCCACCGGCGAGGAGTCGCCCCAGATATCCGTATTGTGGTGGACGACGTAGCCATGCGCGTTGTAATACTTCTGCGCCGTGACGTAACCCGGGGTCCGTGTACGGTCGACCAGGTCGAACAGCGGAGCATGAAGCTCCGAGAGCCCCGCTCGCTCGGCCAGCCAGTAGATCATCTGGATATTGATATTGATCGTGTACTTCGATCCCCACGGCGGGTCGACCGATTCATTCCAGATCCCCTGCAGGTTCGCCGCCAGCGTCCCCGGCCGCGAGCTCGAGATCAGCAGGTAGCGTCCGTACTGGAAGTAGATCCCCAACAGTCCAGGATCCTCGCCCCCAGCCTTGATCTTCTGCAGCCGCTTGTCGGTCGCGACTCCGGCGTTCGCATCCTCGGCAGCGCCCACGGTGATCGCAGCCCTCCGGAAGAGCCTCTGGTGGTCGGCGATATGGCGTGCGCGCAGCTCTGCATAAGGCCGCGATGCTGCGGCCAGGATGTTCTTTACCACCGCCTGCCGCATCATCGCTTCTCCCGCGGGATAGCGGTAGCTCGTCGCGCAGTCCAGAAACAGTGTGACTGCCGTAGCATTGGCTACGATCAGCGAGTTGTCCTTCGTCGAGGTCACACCGTCGGTCGACACCGCCAGCAGCTCCGCATAGTAGCGGATCCCCACCTGCTTCTCCTTCACCGGCAGTCCCGGATTATCGTTGACCGGAAGCGCCTCGCCAAAGAGCTTCAGCCGGTTCTGCGCCAGAGCGTCCGATTCGAAGTTGGCCGGGCGATCCAGCGTGGCGGCAAAGCTGATCTTGCCGATCTTGTTGGACGTAAGCCGGACCACGATCACCTGGTCGGGCCACGAGCTGAACACCTCGCGCCGGTACTGCACGCCGCCATGGGTAAAGCTTGTTGTTGCGATGGCGGTATCGAGATTCAGCTCCAGACGGTAGTCGGTGAAGCCGTCCATAGGGCCGAAGTCCATGCGCAGGTCGCCCAGCGTCTGGTAGCAGGGAAAGCGCTGCGGCACCGAGAGAAAGCCTGACTCTACCAGCGCTTCAGCCTCCGCCACCTGCCCGTCGAAGAGCAGTTGGCGCATCTTCTGCACCGTCTCTCCTGCCAGAGGGTTGTTGCGGTCGCGCAGCTCACCATCCCAGATGGACTCTTCGTTCAGCTGGATCCGCTCCTTGCCCGGCTGGCCAAAGACACATGCCCCCAGCCTGCCGTTGCCCACCGGCAGTGAATCGGGCCACGCCGCAGCCGGCTGATCGAAGAACAGTCTGTAGGAGGTGGGCTCGTCCGTGGCAACAGCCTCCTGCCAGGGGAGGGCCAGAGCCCCCCGCTGCGAGATCGCTGCGGCCGCTGCAGCGGAGGTTGCGAGAAAGCGGCGGCGCGTCGGACGATTCGGCATCAGGTTCTGCTCCATGGCTGGTCCGGCCTCGAGCCGGACAAAACTCTCTGGCAAAGATTGCGCAACTTTCCGCGCACCATCATTCTAGGACAGATGCCTCGAGTGTGAAGGAAGCTGTTCGCCAGCAAGAACTTCCTGACTATTTCGCGAAGAGCTGCCCCACATCGGCGAACGCCTTGAACTCCAGGGCATTTCCTGCCGGATCCAGAAAGAACATGGTCGCCTGTTCCCCGGGCTCTCCCTTGAAGCGGATGTAGGGCTCGATCACGAAGCGGACCTGGGCCGCCTTCAACCGTGCCGCCAGAGCCTCCCAGTCCTCGAGCGAAAGGACCACGCCGAAGTGCGGCACTGGGACATCGTGCCCATCGACGGGATTGTGATGCTGTGTGCTTTTTTCCGAGGAGGGCTTCAGATGCGCGACGATCTGGTGGCCGAACAGGTCAAAGTCGATCCACTGCTCCGAGCTTCGCCCTTCAGGACAGCTCAGCAGCCCCCCGTAGAACGCGCGAGCCGCATCGAGATCGTCAACAGGAAATGCGATATGGAAGGGAGTAAGCGGCAATGGAAGTCTCCTCGCGTCCATCATACGATGATGGAATGGCGAGGCAGACGAGACGTCTCAACTATGCTGGACGGGTTGGGCCGGAAGACGGACAAGAAAC
>DATHJA010000176.1:0-4973 GCA_035316475.1 Edaphobacter sp.
ACGACCGAGCAGATCAACGCCGTCACCGACATCATCGACGCCGCGGCCAAGCAGATCGAGAGGATCTGAGGTGAACTCGTACCGATATCGCGTCACGGTAGAGAAGCTGAGCGATGCCAGGGGCGAACCTGTCCACGGCCAGAGCCTCAGCTTCTACACCGCCAATCATGACGATATTCTCGCAATCGTGGAACGGCTACAGTCGAAGCTGCCTTTTAGTGCAGGCACTGCAGCCGCACTCGGGGTTGGCTTGAAGCTCTTCAGCGAGGTCGCGTTGACACATCGCAACGACCCGATGTTTGAAGTGATCCATCCCGCATTGGGCGAGTTTATCCAGCAGCTGAAGGAGTTGCCGGTTAGCGGCGGGTAAGCTCGCGCGGCGGTGCGAGTTCGGTGGCGATCTCGTTTTCGAGCTCCGCGACCGGCTGCAGCGTGTCGATCTTCTCGTCGGAGTTCTCGTTCAGTCCGCCGAAGCGGCGATCGCGGCGCTGGTAGTCGGCGATGGCCTCGAGCAGGTTGATTCCGCGGAAGTCGGGCCAGAGCCGGTCGGTGATGTAGATCTCCGAGTAGGCGATCTGCCAGAGCAGGAAGTTCGAGATGCGCTGCTCACCCGAGGTGCGGACGATCAGGTCGGGGTCGGGCATGTGTGCGGTGTAGAGAGCCTTCGAGATCGTGGACTCGTCGAACGAATCTAGCGCGCCGGCGCCGAGAAGGTCCTCGACGGAGCAGCCGCGGGTGTGGGCCTCGGTGGTAAGGTCGGTGAGGATGCGGCGGACAGCGTCAACGATCTCGGAGCGAGCGCCGTAGTTGAGCGCCAGGGTCAGAGTGGTTCCAGTATTCTTCGCCGTGGACTCCATGGCCCACTGCATGGTGTCCTGGACCTCCTGCGGGAGGTCGTAGGTGCGGCCGATGTAGGCCATGCGGACGTTGTTATCGTTCATCCGCTTGACGTTGCCGATGAGGTAATTCTTGAGCAGCTTCATCAGGAAGCTGACCTCGGACTTAGGGCGGCGGAGATTGTTTTCGAGCGAGAAGGCGTAGAGAGTCAGCCAGGGAAGGTTGATGCGCGAGGCGGTCTCGACGACATACTGAACGCTCTCGGCTCCCTGCTGGTGGCCGAGGAAGCGCTTGAGGGCGCGCTTTCCCGCCCAACGGCCATTTCCGTCCATGATGATGGCGATGTGCTGAGGAATGCGGGAGGAGTCAAGCTGCCGGTAGAGGCTCTGTTCCTCGGCAGAGAGCTCGTGTACGCGGCTGGGGGAATTAGGCGCCAAAAACAACCTCACAAAGCATGACGCTAGCATACCGGAGTGATGGGCGCAATGAACGCGGGACTCGGTTGGCCAGGTGTCGCCGGTCGCAGGAGTATTCTTCTCGTATCCGTTGCATTATGAACGATTGGAGGAGGACTGCTTTGAAGGGATTCTTTCTTAAATGCATCTTTATGGCCACAGCGGGAGTTGTTTTTAACACTGGAGGCGTGGTCGAGGGACAGACGGCGCAGAAGCTTCCCGAGATCCGATACGAGAAGTACACCCTGCCGAACGGCCTCACCGTGATTACGCACGAGGATCATCGCCTGCCGCTGGTGTCTGTGGACCTGTGGTACCACGTCGGCCCGCTGAATGAGCGACCAGGGCGCACCGGCTTTGCACATCTCTTCGAGCACATGATGTTTGAGGGCTCTGAGCATGTGGGGGAGAAGGCTCATATCCGATATGTGCAGTCGGCCGGAGCAACGGATGTGAATGGGACGACGAGCTTCGATCGGACCAATTACTTCGAGACCATGCCGAGCAATCAGCTGGAACTGGCGCTATGGCTCGAGAGCGATCGAATGGGCTTTCTGATGGAGGGGCTGGACCGCGAGAAGCTGGCCAACCAGCGGGACGTGGTCCGGAACGAACGCCGTCAGGGCGAGGGACGACCTTACTACGTTGCGGAAGAGAAGGTCTATCACCTGCTGTTTCCTAAAGAACATCCGTACTACGGCGATGTAATCGGCAGCCACGCGGATATCGAATCGGCGCGTATTGCGGATGTACGCGACTTTCACCAGCAGTTCTACACACCCAACAATGCCTCGATTGCGATTGCCGGCGACTTCGACGCGAAGCAGCTTCGGGCGATGCTGACGAAATACTTTGGGCCGATTCCCGCGGGACCAAAGGTCGAGCCGGTCAGCATGGCGACACCTGCGATCCCGTCGCAGCGTCGCGCTACGGTTACCGATACGGTCCGCCTGCCGCAGTTGACGATTGCATGGCTGACGCCAGCAGCATTTACTCCGGACTCCTACAGCCTGAGCGCGGCCTGGTATGCCTTTGGCGGGGCCAAGGTGAGCCGCCTGGACCAGGCGCTGGTGTACAAGACCCAGAAGGCGCAGAGCGTCAGTTGCGATCTGGATGCGTTGAAGCTTACGGGCGTTGCAGAGTGCTCGATTACGGCGCGGCCCGGGGTGAAGCTCGAGGAGCTTGAGGCGACGGTGTGGAGCGAGTTGGCGAAGCTGCAGCAGGAGGGGCCGACCGCGGATGAGGTCGAGGCCTCGAAGGCGATGGCCCTCACGGCGCAGATTCGCGGGCTGCAAAGGCTGGGGGGATTTGGCGGAGTCGCCGACACGCTCAATCGCTACAACCAGTATCTCGACGATCCGGGCTATCTGCCGAAGGATGTCGCGCAGACTCAGGCTGTCACCCTTGCGAGCGCCAAGGCGGCTGCGGTGAAGTATCTGAAGAAGGAATCGGCGGTCGTGGTCTACTGCGTCCCCGGCAAAAAGGAGTTGGAGGATGTTCCGCGCAGTCCTGAGAACACGGATGCGGAGGTAAAGATCACAAACCCTTACCCGGCGGAGTTCGAGACAGCGCAGCAGTGGCGCAAGGATAAACCTGCCGCTGGACCGGCGCCGGTTCTGCATCTGCCCGTGCCGACGGAGTTCAAGCTGGATAACGGAATGAAGGTCCTGCTGGTGGAGGATCATTCGCTGCCAGTGCTGACGGCGCGGCTGGTTTCGCGTGCCGGTGGCGAAAACAACGAAGCAGCGACGAGTGGCCTGGCGGGGCTGACGGCGAACATCATGGGAGACGGCACCGTCTCGCGTGATCTTACAAAGCTCGCCAGCGATCAGGAGAAGATTGGGACGAGCATTGCGGTGGAGGCAGGCATGGACTCCGCCGCGGTATCCATGAACGTGCTGACGACACATGCGTCGAGCGGGCTCGATCTGCTTGCCGATGTGGCTCAGCATCCAGGCTTCAGGACCGAGGATGTGGAGCGCAGGCGAAAGCAGATGCTGGTCCGCATCAGCCAGGAGACGGACAACGTACAGAATATGGCTCTGCGGGTGGGACCGAAGCTTGTCTTCGGGGAGCAGCCTTACGGTCTGGCTTCCACCGGAACCACGGAGACGATCAGCAACATCAAGGCTTCCGACATTACGGGCTTCTATGCCACGCACTACCGGCCGCAGGATTCCGTATTGGTGCTGGCCGGGGATGTCACCCGCTCAGAGGCTGAGAAGCTGGCAAAGCGATACTTCGGGGTATGGGCAGGGAAAGAGGGCGGAAAAGCCTCCATTCCTCAGGCTCCAGTTCAGTCGACGACGCGCGTTGTGATCGTGGATAAGCCTGGAGCGCCGCAGACAGCGCTGTTCGCCTTTGGACTGGGCGTGCCAGCAAATACGCCTGACCTTCCAGTCATCAATGTGTTGAACTACACGCTCGGCGCCAGCTTCGCCAGCCGCATCAACATGAACCTGCGGGAGGTTCACGGCTATACCTATGGAGCTCGGTCGGCATTTCAGACATACCGCGAAGGCGGCGAGTTCTTTGCAGGAGGTCTGGTGCGGACCGATGTAACAGCCCCCGCAGCAAAGGAGATGATGTCGGAGATCCGCAACTTCCCCGAGAAGCCATCGACCGGGGAAGAGCTTGCGGCAGCCAAAGAGGCTCTGGTGCGCTCGCTTCCTGGGTTATTCGAGACGTCAGCGGCGATCACGGGTGCAATGGGGAATATTTATATCTACGACCGCCCGCTAGACTACTACGCCACGCTTCCTGAGAAGTATCAGAGCGTGACCTCGGAGGAGATCGCGCGTGTGGCCAAAGAGTACTTGCATCCCGATCATCTGGTCATTCTTACGGCGGGTGACCGCTCGAAGATCGAGCCCGGACTTAAGGATGCGGGGCTGGGGCCAGTCGAGGTGCGGGATGTTCAGGGCAAGCTGCTGACGCAGCCATAATGACGAGAGTGAGAGGTGCCGCGCCTTCCGCGTTTGCGGTTGGCGCGGCATGGAGGTAAGGAGAGGGAGACTGCTTTGCCTGCCCCGGTTATGCGGTGCGCCGCCGGCCTGCCGCCAACTCGCGAACGTGGTTCAGGAAGATGGAGCGCTGCAGAGCATCTAACTGAGAGGTGTAGGCGGCGATCTCGGCGAGGAACGGATCGGTCATCAGGACAGCGGTCTCATCGCGGTGCCGAGTGTTGGAGTCGCGCAGCAGGGTAGAGATATCCACCTGCAGGGCCTTGGCCAGCCGGTCGAGCGAGGAGAGGGTAGGCATGGCCTTGCCGTTCTCGATCTTCGAGATGTAGGTACGCGGCACGTTCATGCGGGCCGCGAGCTGGCGCTGCGAAAGATTGCGAACGTGACGAAGATCGCGAACCGCGCTCGCCACCTGCAGACCATCGGAAGAGGCTGCAGCCTGGGGAACGATGGACAGTGGGGCTGGGACGGGCTCGGGCTCTTCGACCTCGAGCGATTTGTGACAGCGGCGGCACAGGGCGTTTGCTGTACGAAACTGCACCAGGCTGCAGTGGTCGCAGCGCAATACCTCGCGCTGCTCGACGGGTGCCATCATGGTTGCCATAAGTTGTCTGACGCGGGCGGATCCAGAGCAAGGACCGCAGCACATGTCCGATAACGAACGATGTGATGTGCCTAGAGTGACACTGGGGTTCCTGAGGAGTCAAGAGGAAAACCG
>DATHJA010000177.1:0-7147 GCA_035316475.1 Edaphobacter sp.
CATATTGGCGGGAGTTCTGGCGTTTATGACGCTGGGGCAGCAGCAGACACAGACGACGACCGAGGAGGCCTCGGCTGCGCAGCAGATTCCTGATGCACCGCGCCCGCAGGTCGGTCTGCCTGCACTCAACACCATCAAGCCCGGTATGGGAACCACGCCAAACTCCAATGGAGATCAGCCTCCGGCGGATCAGCAGGCTCCGCCTTCCAGCCTGCCTTCCACGCCCGACTCGCAGCAGCACCCGGATGACGGGCCGCCGCCGGATCTTCCGGCCAAGGGAGAGGGTGTCAAAGACTTCACGCTGAAGGTGCGTACGAACTTCGTCGAGGTCCCCTTCACCGTCAAGGACAAGAAGCAGCAGCTGGTTCCCGGCATCACCTGGCGCGAGGTCAGGATCTACGAGAACAACCTTCCGCAGCGCATGAGCATATTTACGGTCGATCCGTGGCCGCTTTCGGTCGCCATCGTGATCGACCAGAGCCTGACGCCGGACAACATGGCCAAGGTGAACAACTCGCTGGCCGCCCTGCAGGGCGCCTTCGCCCCCTATGACGAGGTGGCGCTCTATACCTACAACAACGGCCCGCAGAAGCGCACCGACTTTACCGCCGCCAACAGTGCCCGGCTGGAGTTTGCCCTCAACAACTCCAAGAGCACCGGCCGCGAGACCTACATGAACATGGGCGGACCTCTGGCCCAGACGACGGTGATCAACGGACGTCAGTTTGATCCGAATACGGCTCCCATTCGCAACAGCCAGGCACTGGAGCTCAAGGTCCCCAAAGAAGTCCATACTCTCAACGACGCGATCCTGGAGGCCGCCAAGTCGATGCCGACGCGCGGCAGGGACCGCCGCCGCGTGATCTACGTGATCAGCGACGGCAAGGAGTATGGCTCCAAGGCCAAGACCAAGCAAGTGATCCAATATCTGCAGACCAACAAGATCTCGGTCTATGGCACCCTGGTGGGCGACTCCTCTCTGCCCGTCATCGGCTTCCTCGACAAGATTCATCTGCCTTACACCATGCGCGACAACGTCCTGCCCATCTATACGGGCGAGACCGGCGGCAACCTGGATGCCGAGTTCCGTCAGCGCGGCATCGAAGAGAGCTTCCAGAACATCTTCAAAGAGGTCCGGACCCAGTACACGATCGGCTACTACACGCATCAGCCGTTTATCGACGGCAAGTACCGGACGATCGAGGTGCGCGTCCTGCGGCCAAATGTGACGATCATCGCCAAGAAGGGCTACATCCCGACGGCGAGCGACTCCGGTCCGGTGAACGTCATCACCCCGAACAAATAACTGCGGTCGATGCTTGAAACCAACGTATGGTTCGCGCTGGCGTCTGCCGTCTTGTGGGGCGGCGGCGACTTCTCCGGCGGCATGGGAGCCAAGCAGGCGGGCGGCTCGATGGCCGGCGCTCTGCGCGTGGTTCTGACGAGCCATACGGCCAGCTTCTGCATCCTGGTTGTTATCGCCACCCTGAAGGGCGACCAGTTTCCCCATGGCGGCCCGCTGTTGTGGGGGCTGTTGGCCGGGGTGATGGGCGGTCTTTCCCTCACAGGCTTTTACGTTGCTCTTGCGCGAGGAGCGATGGGCGTCTCGGCGGCGATCAGCGGGCTGCTGGCGGCGGCGATTCCGGCGGCAGTCTCGATCGCGAAAGAGGGCTCTCCGGGGTGGCTGCGGATAGCCGGGTTCGGGATTGCCGGGGCCGCGATCTGGATGATCGCGGCGGGCGATAACCCTGAGGCCAAGCCGGTCTCGCGCGGAACAACCTGGCTCGCCATTCTCTCCGGTGCGGGCTTCGGCGTCTATTTCACCGCCCTGAAGTTCGCCGGGGTGGCGGGGGTGGTCTGGCCGATGGCGACTGCCAGGATCGGAAGCCTGACGACCTGCTCGTTGATGCTGCTGATTACCCTGCTGGCCGGAGGGACGGGCCGGGAGAACGGATGGCTGCCCCGGCGGGCGGTGCTGTGGGCGCTCTTGACGGCGCTGCTGGATACTTCGGGCAACCTGCTCTTTATTGCCTCGACCCGGGCGGGAAGGCTGGACGTTGCGGCGGTCCTGGCGTCGCTCTATCCGGCGTCGACGATCCTGCTGGCGGCATGGATGCTCCACGAGAAGCCTACGCGGCGGCAGGGCCTGGGAATGCTGGTGGCCGCTGCGGCGGTGGTGATGATCACCCTGTAGTCCCCTCCCCCTCTATTTTGCGCAAAGTCTTCAATGCAAATGATTTAGCCTTGGACTAATGCGGTAAAGTATTACATATAAAAGGCTTACGGATAAGATATTCAATACATTCGACTTGTTTCGATTTGGGAAGCCCAGTCGACTCTGCGATCGACTTTCCACCTGAATCTATTTTACGAGAGCCGAGTGAACTGATCGGCAACCTTCATGCCATTTGTTTTGTTTGATATGAGTACGGATCGGGCTTGACAGGAGACGCCAAGCCACCAGCCCAGCAAGGTGAGGCAGGCGAAGAGCCCCACAACGACGAGGTTTGGGTAGACGACGATTCCGTGGATGTGGGGCTCGTGACCGGGGATGCCTGCCCAATACGAGGCAGGGGTGAGCAGCTGAGGGACGTAGAAGAAGGGCGTCCAGTAGGAAAGTGAGAGGAGCGCGGCGGCGGTGAAGGCTGTCGCGGGCTCCTTTGAGCGGCGCCAGAGCAACCAGGTGGCGGTTGCGGCCACTCCGGCGAAGAGGAAGAGCAGAATGGCGGAGTGATAGCGGGCGTGGGGGTGCCAGAGCGGATTGAGCAGATGGTTCGGGCTCCAGTCGAGGAGGAAGGACATTATGGCCCCGCCGACGAGGACAAAGGTCAGGAGAAGTTTTCCGATGAGAGCGCGATTCATTTTGCAGGCCTCCTCTCAGCTATTTACTGAGTGATTGCTCACTTTATAAAATACCCAAAGAGATTGCAAGCTTCCTGATCGGTTTATGCGAGGTTTACGGGATGGAGACCGCAAAGAAGGCCACGAGGCCTCGAGGAAGGCCGAGCCGCAAGGCTGAGATCGTAGCGGCCGCCGAGGCGCTGTTACGGGAGAAGGGGCTGGCGGGGGTGACGACACGGGCGATTGCCGAGAGTGTTCCCTGCTCGGAGGGGGCGATCTACGTCCACTTTGAAGACAGGCTGGCATTGATTCTGGCAGTGCTGGAGGAGAGCCTGCCTGAGATGCTGGTTCCGCTGCATGAGTTGAAGGACAAGATTGGAATGGATACCGTGGAGGCCAACCTGGCCATCGCCCTGAGAGGCTTGCTTCAGTTTCATCAGCGGGTGATGGTGATGATGTGTTCCCTGATTGGCGAACCGGAGCTGAAGGCGAGGTTCAGGCAGTCGCTGGCCGGACAGGGGCGAGGGCCAGAGCGTGGGGTGGCAACTCTGGCGAGGTACATCGAAGAGGAGAAGGCGCTGGGGAGGGTGGCGGCTCGCGTGGATGCGAAGCAGGCGGCGAAGGCCTTGATGGCAGGCTCGTTCTTTCATGTGTTCACCGAGCAACTGCTGGGTGGGGAGGAGCCGATGGATGCAACGGGGCTGGTTGCGATGGTGTTGGGTTAGGAGAAGGAACTCGATCTTTCCGCTTCCACCTGGTTCGGACGAATCACTGACGACAAGCCGACTTTTGGTTACCTATCGGATCTCGGTGAGTGCCTTGGCGATCATGCACTCACCGGGATCCGCCGATTTCAGATGGCCGAGAAGAAACAGCGCGATGGGTCAGGGCCTGGGGCTCGCGGCCATCTCGGAGGCCCGCGCCAGTGCTTGCGTGTCGATATACTCCCGGACGTTCGTCAATTTGCCATTTTGAACGGTAGTGTCGAAGACCCAGTGGTCCTCGAACGTCTTATTCGTGGCTTTGATTTTCCCCGTAGCGAAGCCGACGACCAGAACCCGGTCTCCCTGCGCTATGAACTCGGGGGGTTCTGGGTACGAAGTTTCCACCGTTTCGTTAGCCTTCTGAAGTAAATTCTCCAATCCCGCGTGCCCGCGGTGCGTGCCGGCCAGCGGCCAGTCCTCGCCCGGAACGATCCACTCAATATCTTCCGCAGACAACGCCAACAGACCTTGCTTATCGCGGCGGCCGAGTGCCGCAAGAAAATTCTTCACAATCTGGACATTCTTTTCGATGCTCATCGAAATCTCTCCTTTTCCCTTACATCAAGTGTGTCCGATCGAATCGGACGTTTTGGAATCCTTCTACTGGGGCCAAATCACACGGTCGTAGATCGATTACTGCTGCTTCTTGAACAAATCCTGGAAGATGAGCTGACCCCAAGTGCGGCCGCGTGCGTGCACCAGCGCGCCACCCTCGTTGAGCTTTCCCAGCTTGACAGGTGCGAATCCGAGTTGTTTGGCCAAATCCGCCACGGGAGCGATCGCGTCCTCGTCGTCGCTCGACAGGAAGACGACCCGGTGGCCGCCCTCGACGATCGGGTCGGTAGCCAGTGTGGCCGCAACTAGGTGATTAAAACCCTTCACCAACTTGGCGCCGGTGAACGACTTCGCAACGAATGCAGAGGACGGGAGACCGTCCAGTTCCTCAGGTGGGACCGGAAACGAGTTCATCGCGTCGATGACCGTCTTGCCTTTCCAACTCGGCAGGGCTTTCGCAATCTCGCGATGTTCCCCGAACGGGACCGCCAGGATGATTGTGTCGGCCTTGAGCGCATCCCGCAGCGACTTGGCGACGACCGTGGGTCCAATCGCCCGAGCCTCCGGTGCCAGCGCCTCGGGCGGCCGGCGACTCGCGACGGTTACATCCATGTTCTTACGGGCGAAGGCGTGGGCGAGGGCCTGGCCTATCTTTCCGAATCCTACAATTGCGTAGCTCACATGTTCTCCTTTGGTTTAACGAACCCTAAGTCGCTCCGAATCGCCGTAGGGCGAGTGCGTCAGATTTGCGCCAGGCCGCCGTCGACTGCGAGCTCGCTAGCAGTCATGAAGCTGCTGTCATCCGACGCGAGAAAGGCAGCCGCCGCCCCGATCTCCGCCGGATCGGCCATGCGCTGGAGCGGAGTCATCGCGGCGTAGACCTTCTGGCCCTCCTCGCCTAGCGCAGCCTTCGCGAGTTCGGTCGCCGTCGCTCCGGGCGACAGCACGTTTACCCGGATGCCGGTGCCCTTCAGGTCTTCCGCCCAAGTCCGTGCGAGGTTGCGCACTGCCGCCTTGCTCGCGCTGTAGACGCTCATTGTCGGGGCGCCCGTGGTGCCGGCGCTCGAGCCCGTCAGAATGATCGAACCGCCCTTGACCATCAGCGGCAGCGCCTTTTGGACCGTGAAGATCGTACCCTTCACATTGGTGTCGAAGGTCTCGTCAATGTGCTCGGCGGTGATCTTGCCGAGCGGAAGCGGGCTTCCCGCCCCGGCATTGGCGAAGACGATGTCGAGGGTTCCGCGCTCGGCCTTCACCGCCGCGTAGAGTCGGTCGAGGTCGGCCAGATCGGAGATCGAGCCCTTCACTGCGCGGGCGTTGGGCCCGAGGTCGGCCACAGCGGCGTCGAGCTCTGCCTGACGGCGACCGAAGATGAAGACGATGGCGCCCTCTTCGATGAAGCGCTTTGCTGCGGCGCGGCCGATGCCGGTAGCCCCACCCGTGATGACTGCAACCTTACCTTGAAGCTTTCCCATAATGACTCCCTTTGGTCGATCTGTAGAATTCAGTGCTGAAGAGTTAATCCTTTTGGCGGTGGACGAGAACTGCTAGCGAGTCCTAATCTTTTGTCTATTCGTCGGCGCGAATTCAGATGGCCGAGAAGCCGCCGTCGACAGCCAAATCCACCCCATTCACGTAGCTCGACTCGTCTGAGGCAAGAAACAGCGCGGCCGCCGCAATTTCCTCAGGACGCCCCATCTTTCCCCGGGGGATCAGGGATTCGAACATCTCCCTTGTCGCCTTGTCGAGTCGCTGTGAATCCGGTGTGTCGACCTGTCCGGGGCTCAGCACGTTCACCCGGATATGCCTGCCCTTCAGTTCGTTGAGCCACGTGCGTGCGAATGAGCGCAATGCCGCCTTGCTCGCCGCATACACGCCGAAACCAGGAAAACCTTTCACCGAAGCAACGGACCCGATCATGATGATTGATGCGCCATCGTTCAACAGCGGCAACGCCTTCTGAACCGTAAACAGCGTTCCGCGCACAATCAGGTCGAAGCCCGCATCGAAGTGCTGCTCAGTAATCTCACCCAGTTTGGCGGCTTCGCCCTTGCCAGCGCTCGCAAACAGGACGTCGATCTTGCCCTTTTCCCGCTTGACTATGTCGAACAGACTATCGAGGTCGTCGAGATTGGCCGCGTCACCGCGCACGCCGATCACGTTCCGCCCAATCAGCTTGACGGCTTCATCGAGTGCCTCCTGCCTCCGGCCCGTGATGAAAACGTAGGCGCCTTCTTCAACGAACCGCTTGGCGCTCTCCAGCGCCAAGCCGCTCGATCCACCCGTGATGACTGCAACCTTACCTTCAAGCTTTCCCATAATTACTCCCTTCGGTAGATATGTAGAATTCAGCACAGTAGGTTAGAGTTCTTTAGCGGTGGACGAAAACTGCTCAGGAGTCCCGATCTTTTGTCTATTCGTCCAGAAATAGGGCGAAACCGAGCTGTTTTGCACCTTTTGATGAAGCTGGGACGCGCGGCTGGAGGAAGAGGAGTGTAGGAGCTGTGACGCTGGAAGGAAGGAGAATGTCCGTCAAGGCCTCTTCTACCTGATGCTGCGCTTGTCCGACAAACGAAGCTGTGCAGTTTTGTACAGTTCTCACAGAACACCATGGCTTTCAAGAGCAGATGGAGGCTCAGTTGGACCCAATAACAGACATCTTCAGAACGATGCACGTAACCGCTTTCGGTCTGCACAGGCTCGAAGCCACAGCCCCGTGGGGCGTAAAACAGGAAAATGAAACCGAAGAAAAAGTCACGCCTTCCGGCAAAAAGATGCCGCCCACCGATCTGGCGCACTTCGCCATGCTTTCGCGCGGCAACTGCTGGCTGAGTGTGGAAGGGATCCCGGAGCCGATTCCCCTCGCCGGTGGTGATTGCTTTTTGCTGGCCCGGGGGACTTCGATTGTTTTGCGCGACAGCCCGCGAACACGTCCGAGGTGGACTTTCCGCGAGATCGGGGCCGGGGCCAACAGCAATGTCGCTCAC
>DATHJA010000178.1:0-2327 GCA_035316475.1 Edaphobacter sp.
CAGGCGCTCTCCAGCCGAAGGTCCGAGGCTGTGCCGATTACGCTTGAGGAGCGCGAGCACAGGATCGAGCGAGCGCGCGAGCTTCTGGCGAAGAGCCGGCTGGATGCTCTGGTGATCTGCACGGGCACCTCGCTGGCTTACTTCACCGGGCTGCGCTGGGGGCAGTCGGAGCGGTTTTTTGCGTGGGTGCTTCCGGCGAAGGGAAGCCCCTTCATTGTGTGCCCTGTCTGCGAAGAAGGCCGCGTTCGCGAACGCATGGAGGCGAAGCCGGCGACGCTGCCGCAGGCCTCGGTTACGCGCGTCTATACGTGGAACGAGGATGAGAGTCCGTACATGCTGCTGGCAAAAGCACTGAAAGATGCCGGTATCTCAACGGGGAAGATTGGTGTCGAGGAGCGTACGCAGTTTGCCTTCTCTGACGGGATCGCTCATGCCAGTCCGACCTTGACGGCGGTGAGCGGAACGCCGGTCACCGCAGGCTGCCGCGCCGTGAAGTCTTCCGCGGAGCTTGCTCTGATGCGCCTGGCGAATGACAACACGCTGAAGGTGTATGAGGCAGCGTGGAAGTCTCTTGAGCCGGGCATGACGAATCGTCATGTTTCGGAGCTGATCAGCGCTGCTTACGAGCGCACAGGATTTCCGGGATATGCCTCCTGCCAGGTGGCGGAGTATTCAGCCCTGCCACACGGCTCGCTGCAGCCGCAGGTGATTCGCGAGGGGCAGGTGATCCTGCTGGACGATGGCTGCACGGTGGAGGGCTATCAGTCTGACATCTCGCGCTCATTTGTATTGGGCAACGCTACGGATAAGCAGAAGAAGGTCTTCGACATCGTTCACAAGGCGCAGGCCGCGGCGTTGGCTGCGGGCAAAGCAGGTGTGCCATGCCATGCTGTGGACGATGCCGCCCGCAAGGTGATCACCGACGCCGGTTTCGGCCCAGACTACAAGCACTTCACGCATCGGCTGGGGCATGGCATCGGCATGGACGGCCATGAGTGGCCCTACCTGGTGCGAGGGAACAATCTTCCTCTCGAGGCGGGGATGACCTTCTCGGACGAGCCGGGAATCTACATCGTCGGGGAGTTTGGAATCCGGCTGGAGGACGACTGGGTCGTCACTCCCGAGGGTGGCGATATGTTCACGCCACAGAGCCCGTCACTGGAAGAGCCGTTCGCCAAGGCTTGAGAAAAAGGCAATTGTAGGGTTGGGGAACTAGCTCTTCCCCAGCACCCTTTCAAAGATTGCGTCCACATTTGCGAGCTGGCGGTTGTAATCGAAGGCGTGCGCCAGCTTCTCCGGTGAGAGGCGCGCGGTGATCTCCGGGACCTTGGCGATCTCGTCGCGAAAGACGAGGTCGTTCTTCCAGGAGTTCATGGCGTGGCCCTGCACGAGGCGGTAGGCGTCTTCGCGGCTCATGCCGGATTCGGCCAGATCGAGCAGAAGCTGGCCGGAGAAGATGAGGCCGCCGGTGGATTCGAGATTCTTCAACATGCGCGCCGGGTAGACGAGCAGCTTGTCGATCATGTTCGTCGTCTTCGCAAGCAGATAGTCGGCGAGGATGGTCGAGTCAGGGAAGATGACGCGCTCGGCCGAGGAGTGCGAGATGTCGCGCTCGTGCCAGAGGGCGACGTTCTCGAGCGCGGTCTGGGCGTTGGAGCGCATGACGCGGGCGAGGCCGGAGATCTGCTCCGAGGTGATGGGGTTGCGCTTATGCGGCATGGCGCTCGAGCCCTTCTGCTTTTCGCTGAAGAACTCCTCGGCCTCGCGGACCTCGGTACGCTGCAGGTGGCGGATCTCAGTTGCGATCTTGTCGAGGCTGCTGGCAAGGACGGCGAGAGTGGAGATATAGGCTGCATGGCGGTCGCGCTGCAGCACCTGTGTGGCAATGTCGGCGGGCTTGAGGCCAAGCTCGGCGCAGATGGCCTCCTCGTGCTCGGGCTTCAGGTGGCCGAAGGTACCGACGGCTCCCGAGAGCTTGCCGACGCGAAGATCTTCGGCCGCAGCGTCGAAGCGGGTAAGGTTGCGCTGTATCTCCGAGTACCAGAGCAGAAGCTTGAGCCCGAAGGTGGAGGGCTCGGCGTGGATGCCGTGGGTGCGGCCGATGATGGGGGTCTTCTTGAACTCGAGAGCGCGGCGCTTGAGCACCTCGGCGAGCGCGACGATCCCTTCGCGGATGATGGCCGAGACCTCGCGGATCTGGAGCGCCTGTGCGGTGTCGACGACGTCGGTAGAGGTGAGGCCGTAGTGCAGCCAGCGCGAGTACTCCGGGTTGGCGATGTGCTCGGCGACGGTGGTGGTGAAGGCGATGACGTCGTGGCGGACCTCAG
>DATHJA010000179.1:0-25667 GCA_035316475.1 Edaphobacter sp.
TGGGAAGATCCAGGAACCTACGATGAAATTACGCCCCGTTCTGCTTGTCATTCTTCTTCTCTCCGGCTTCTATTACCTGACGACCCATTCGTCGTCGACCGGAAGACTCTTTCCCTGGCTTCACCATGCCCCCGAGACGGATGCCGCCACCAGCACGACCTCGGTCACGGGCCCGGTGAGCAACTTTCAACTTACCGAAGCGGCCGCCGCGCCCGCCTTCGACACCGAAGAGCAGCAGAACATCGGCGTCTACAAGAAAGCCCTACCCTCGGTCGTCAACATCACCTCCACCGAGGTCGCCTATGACTTCTTCTATGGTCCCGTTCCTCAGCAGGGGCAGGGCTCCGGCTTCGTCCTGACGAAAGAGGGACTCATCCTCACCAACAACCACGTCATCGGCAACGCGCAGCGGCTCGAAGTAATGCTGTCGGACAAGCACAAGTACAAGGCGCGCGTTCTCGCCGTAGACAAGAACCACGACCTGGCCCTCATCAAGATCGACGCCCCCAGCCTTACCCCGGTCACCCTGTCGGACTCGCGCAATCTCATGGTGGGCCAGCGCGTCTACGCCATCGGCAATCCCTTCGGCCTTAACGGAACCATGACGCGCGGCATCATCTCGGCCATCCGCTCCATCCGCGGCCCGCAGGGCAACCCGATTGAAGACGCCATCCAGACCGATGCCGCGGTCAACCCAGGCAACTCCGGCGGCCCGCTGCTCAACTCGCATGGGGAGGTCATCGGTATCACCACCATGATCGCCTCGAACGGCGCCGACCAGAGCTCCGGCATCGGCTTCGCCATCCCCATCAACACGGCGCGGGCCATGCTCGATGACTATGCGAAGTACGGCTACGTGCGGCGGCCCACGCTCGACATCCAGACCATTCCGGTCGGCCCCGACGATGCCGAGCAGATTGGCCTTCCCGCCGACTATGGCATCCTCATCGAGCGCGTCTTTCCCGGGGGAGCTGCGGAGAAAGCCGGTCTGCACGGAGGAACCCAGCGCGCCTACAAGGGCAACATGCCTATCATGCTCGGCGGCGACCTCATCATCGCCATGGACGGCGAGGAGATCACCAGCCCCCAGGATCTCTCCGCGGCGATGAACTCGCACCGCGCCGGCGACACCGTTACCGTAACCATCTTCCGCGGCCGCAAGAAGATGGACGTCAAGGTGACGCTTGGCGACGCCAAGGACCAGCAGCAGCAGCGCGGCGGGCAGACGACATAAGAGGGTTGTCAGTTGTTCTTGCACCCACCGGAACTGGCACTCTGCAACTAACGACCTGTAATTTGCAGATAGCGTCGTTCCACAACACGATACGTGCCGCTGAGCACTCGCGCGATCGCCTCCGGATAGGCGATATGCTCCTGTTCGAGAATCCGCGCCGACAGTGTCGCCTCTGTATCTTCGTCCAGAACCGGAACCGTCTTCTGCAGCACGATCACCCCATGATCGACGGCCTCAT
Organism: Edaphobacter sp.; assembly: GCA_035316475.1. Taxonomy (GTDB): domain Bacteria; phylum Acidobacteriota; class Terriglobia; order Terriglobales; family Acidobacteriaceae; genus Edaphobacter. Next base: position 1,473 of record DATHJA010000179.1, read on the forward strand.
CCACAAAGTGCACCGTGCATCCGGCCACCTTCGCTCCATACTCGAGCGCCTGGCCCTGCGCGTCGAGCCCGGGGAACGCGGGCAGCAGCGAGGGATGGATGTTCAGGATGCGGTTCGGGAATGCTTCCACAAATGCCGGGGTAATGATCCGCATATATCCGGCGAGGCAGACCAGGTCGACTCCGTAGTCCGTCAGCGCGGCGATCATCCGGGCGTCGTGCGCCTCGCGGGCGGCCTGTCCCTTGCCCTCCTGCGGGATTGCCACAGCCGTCAGCCCCAGCCCACGCGCCGCTTCCAGACCGCCCGCCTCCGGCTTGTTCGAGAGCACAACGGCAATCTCTGCATCTGGAATGCGCCCGTCGACGATGGCACGGTGGATGGCAAGAAAATTCGAACCTCTGCCTGAAAGAAGAATGCCTAATCTGCGCACGAGTTTTCCTGAATTCAGTTGTAGCTGACCTTCCGCTCCCCGCGAACGATTCTGCCGATGATGCTGTAGCGCTCGTTGGCGCGGTTCAGGATGGCCTTGGCCTTCTTCACCTTCTCGGCCGGAATCACCACGATCAGGCCGATCCCCATGTTGAACGTTCGCAGCATCTCGTCCTGCTCGACGTTGCCGAGCTTCTGCAGATGCTCGAACAGCGGCGGAACCTGCCACGTTGCCAGATCGACTTGCGCTCCCATTCCCTTGGGAAGAATCCGTGGCAGATTCTCCGTGATGCCGCCCCCGGTGATGTGCGCCATCCCGTTGACCACCTCGCCGGTCACCAGCTTCCTGATGATCGCCAGGTAGCTGCGGTGAATCCGCATCAGCGCTGCGCCGGTCTTGTCCTTCAGCTCGTTTATGTACTGCTCCGGGCCATACTTCGCCTGTTCGAACAGCAGCTTGCGTGCCAGCGAGTAGCCATTGGTATGCAGGCCGTTCGAAGGCAGCCCCAGCAAAATGTCGCCTATCTGGATGCCCTCGCCCGTAATAATCTTGTCGCGGCTCACCGCGCCGATGATCGTCCCGGCCAGATCGTATTCGCCGTCGCCGTAGAAACCGGGCATCTGCGCCGTCTCTCCGCCGATCAGGGCGCATCCATTGGCCCGGCAGGCGTCCGAGATCCCCTGCACTACCGTCTCCACCACGGAGTTTTCCAGCTTTCCCGTCGCCAGGTAATCCAGAAAGAACAGCGGCGTCGCACCCTGCACGGCAATATCGTTCACACAGTGGTTCACCAGGTCCTGCCCCACCGTATGGTGAATCCCCAGATCGAAGGCCACCTTCAGCTTCGTTCCCACACCGTCTGCCGAAGACACCAGCACCGGGTTCGGGTACTTCTCGAGATCAAGCGAAAACAGGCCGCCGAAGCCGCCAATCTCGCTCAGCACATGCTTGTTGAAGGTCTTGCGCGCCAGCATCTTGATGCGATGCTTCGACTTGTCGGCAGCCGAGATGTCGACTCCGGCATCGGCATAGCTGATCGACTTCTTTCCCTGCACCGCGACGGTCTTCGCCGCGGCGCTCTTTGGTGCAGCCGCCGTTCGCGGCTTTGTGTCACCGGCCTCCTCCTGCTTACGCAAAATGCTGTCTGGGGTGGTCGCGTCGGTCAAGGGAAAGTTCTCCGGCAAGGTGCTCTCCAGGGGAAGTTGTGGTGCTATGCAGCAGAGTTTCCAGTCTAGCAGCACCGCACACCGGCGTTGGAAAGCCCGTCGGAAAACTCCATTACGTCCGGGTACACTCCGCGCCGGTCATCCCACAAACCGCGACCGTATCTCGGCTCCGGGCAGAGGACAGGCAGCATACCTCCCGAAGACCGCATATCGCACTCGCCTTACCCCCGCATACACCACCTCGCGCAGCCAGCGCGGCGTCCACAACACCAGCCTTCCCACCCGGCTCCACGGCGCGCGGAGCATCTGAAGCGCCCGGGCTACCGCATCCGAGTGGTGAAAGAACCGCTCCCCGGGCGTCATCGCCTCCAGAAGGATCGCCATCGCGTCCAGCGCCTCCGGCGTCTCGCCATACCGCGCCAGCAGCTCCCTGCCCAACTCCGACTGCTGCGGGACATAGCGGATCCTGCCCACCGGGTCCCGCTTCGCGCAGAAGCCTATGAAACGGTTGCACAGCCCACAGGGAGCGTCGTACAGCACCACCGCCCTGCCCGTCAGCTCCGTCCTCTGCTCCGCCGTCATCGCCAACTCCCGTACATGGCCAGCACCTTCCGGCAACTGGCAAACTTCTATACTGAATCAGATGCCTCTCTCGCACAGCCGTTCCCATCTTTTACAGCAGAAAGCCGAGGCGGTCTTCCCCGGCGGCGTAAACTCCCCCGTCCGGGCCTTCCGCTCCGTCGGCGGCGAGCCTCCCTTCCTCACCCACGCCGAAGGCGCCTGGCTCTACGACGAGGACGGTAACCGCTATCTCGACCTCTTCGGCTCCTGGGGGCCCATGATCCTCGGGCACGCCTTCCCTCCCGCCGTCGAGGCCATCCGCGACGCCGCCGGCAGAAGTGCAAGTTTTGGAGCCTCTACCGCCGCCGAGGCCGCGCTAGCCGCGCTCGTCCAGCAGTGCTTCCCCTCCATCGAAAAGCTGCGCTTCGTCAACTCCGGCACCGAAGCCTGCATGACCGCCATCCGCCTGGCCCGTGGATTCACCGGGCGGAACTTCGTCATCAAGTTCGAGGGCTGCTACCACGGCCACTCCGACGCCATGCTGGTCAAGGCAGGCTCGGGAGTCGCGACCCTCGGGATCCCCGGCTCCGCGGGTGTACCTGCCGAGACCGTGATGCACACCCTCGCCCTGCCCTTCAACGACCTCGAGGCCGTCCGCCAGGCCTTCGCCGCCCGTCCTGGCGAGATCGCCTGCGTCATCGTCGAACCCGTCGTCGGCAACGCCGGAACCATCCCTCCCGCTCCCGGCTATCTCGAGGCGCTGCGCGAGATCACCCGCGAGTACGGCGCTCTCCTCATCCTCGACGAGGTAATGACCGGCTTCCGCGTCACCCTTGGCGGAGCCCAGCGACTCTACAATATCCAGCCCGACCTCACCACCCTCGGCAAGATCGTCGGCGGAGGCCTTCCCTGCGCGGCCTTCGGCGGACGCGCAGAGATCATGGACCGGCTCGCCCCGCTCGGCCCCGTCTACCAGGCCGGAACCCTCAGCGGAAACCCGCTCGCTATGGCTGCCGGAATCGCCACGCTCCAGCACCTCATCGACCACGAGCAGGAGATCTACCCGCAACTCGAAAAAACCACCGCAGCAATCGCCCATGGCGTAGCCTCCATCGCGCGAGAGCGAAACATCCCACTCACCACCAACCAGGTCGGCTCCATGTTCACCTGGTTCTTCACCGCGCAGCCCGTCACCGACTTCGCCAGCGCGGCAACATCCGATACCGCCGCCTTCGGCCAGTTCCATCGCGCCATGCTCGACGCCGGAGTCTGGCTGCCACCCAGCCAGTTCGAGGCCGCCTTCGTCTCCACCGCGCACACCGATCAGAACGTAGCCTTCCTGCTCAACGCCGCCCGCACCGCGCTCAGCGCCTGATGCGTCATCACTCCCCGCGTAAAACAATCACCGGATCGACCCCTGCAGCCTGTCGCGCCGGAATGTAGCACGCGAACACAGCCACCACCAACAGCGTTCCCGTAACCGCCGCAAACGTGATCGCATCCGCGCTCTCCACTCCGTAGAGCTGGGCCGAAAGTGCGCGCGAGGCCATCACCGCCGCAACAACCCCAACGGCCGCGCCCGCAAGAACAGGCCGCATCCCACGGCCGACAACAAAACGCAGCACATTCGCTCGAGTCGCCCCCAGCGCTATGCGAACCCCGATCTCCGCCCGCTGCCGGTTGACGAAGTACGCCACCACACCATAGATTCCCGCGGCCGTAAGCACCAGACCGCAGACACCCAGCATCGTGAGCAGCAGCGTATAAAGCCGCATCTCGGCGACAGACTTCGCCAGCCGCTCCTTCATGGTGAACGCATCGCCCAGCGGAAGTGTCGGGTCCAGTCCCGCGAGCGCCTTCCGCAAAACCTCCGTGCTCGCAGACGCCTCGGTCCTCGTCCGCGCAACCAGATAGAGCGAGCTCTCCGCCCAGCGCCACGGGTTCGTCGACACCTGCATGAACGGCACATAGAGCATCGCCGGTGGAGACACCATCAATCCGTCATCGTGAGCATCAGCCACAATGCCCGCCACCTGCCATAGAGGATTCACTACCTCCATCCCATCCAGCCGCAGTGTCTTGCCTACGGCATCCTGACCGGGCCACAGGCGTCGCGCCATCGTCTCGTTCACCACAACCACCTGCGCCGATCCCACACGATCCTCGTCGCTGAAATCTCGGCCACTCCGCAGCGGAATCCGCATCACACCAAAGTATCCCGGGCTCACATACTGCATCTCCACGGAAGACTCATCGCGCAGCGCCGGAACAACAGCATTCGTCTTCAGCACGATCCCCAGCTTGCTTGCGCTCAACGGAACCTTCGTCGTGAGCGCAGCCGAGACCACCCCCGGCTGCGCGGCGAGGTCCTCGCGGATGCGGCTGTACGCAGCGACGATCTGCTGCGCCGTCCTGTAGCCGGTGGAGGGAAGCGCAGTCCTTCCCGTGACAATGTTCTCGGCGGAGAAGCCCGCATCGACACGCTGCGCCTGAACCGCCGTCCGTATCAGCAGACCCGCCGCGATCAGAAGCACCAGCGCCAGCCCCACCTCAAACGCGATGTAGAAGTTGCGCGCGCGGTCGCGTCCAAGCCCCCCAACGCTCCGCCCTCCATGCGCCAGCACATTCTGCGACTCGCTCCCCGCCGCCCTCAACGCAGGAAGCAACCCGGAGAACACCGCGCAGCCAACCGCAAGACCAAGCAGAACCAGAAGCACCGGAAGGTTGATACTCGCCTCGCCAAGCCTGGGAACAACCGCAGTGCCCAGCACCTTTGCCACTCGAACCAAAACGGCGGCAAGAAGCAGACCCACAAACGCCCCAGCCAACCCAAGCACGAAGCTCTCCGTCAGCAACTGCCGCACGATGCGTCCTCGCGTCGCTCCCAGCGCCTCTCGAATCGCCAGCTCCCGCTCGCGCCCCGTGCCCCGCGCAAACAGCAGGTTGGCCACGTTGGCGCACGCAATCAGAAAGACGGCCCCGACCGCGGCGAGCAGGATCATAAGCTTCTGCCGGTAATCCCCCACCAGGTCACGGGAGAACTCCTTCACGCGGATCGCCCGGTTATGATTCATCTCCGGATAGCGCTGCTCGAGCACCCGCGCCTCCACATCCATCTCCGCCTGTGCCTGCCGAAGCGTTACGCCGTGGCGAAGACGCCCGACTACGTTCAGAATGCCTCCCCAGCCCATCTCCTGACCGCTCAGCGCAAGCGGAACCCAAACCTCCTCACCGTCCGGCCGCACGTCGAAGCTCCGCGGCATCACGCCAATCACCGTGTAGGCCTCGCGGTCCAGAACCACCTGCTGCCCGAGAACACTCCTGTCTTCCCCGAATCGCTCCCTCCACAGGCGATAGCTCAACACAGCAAGATGACGCCGAGGCGGAAGATCGTCCTCTACCGCAAACGTCCGGCCAAACATCGGCGAAGCGCCAAAGACCGAGAAGAACTCCTGCGACACCGCACCACCGGAGACCTGTGAAGAGCTGCTCTTTCCGGCCAGAGTGAACGTCACGTGCTCCAGCGCGGCCAGCCGCTCGAAGGAATGCGTCTCCCTCCGCCAGCTATCGAAGTTGCGCGGCGTCACCACATCGTCCCGACCCTGCCGCGTCGACCACACATTCACGATGCGGTCCGGCTGCGCAAAAGGAAGCGGATGGAGCACGACAGCGTAGAGAATGCTGAAGACCGCGGCCACCGCGCCAATGCCCACCCCAAGCGTGACAACAGCCAGAAGCGATGTAACCCAGCTGCGGCGAAGCTGGCGAATCCCATACGCAACGTCCTGCCGCAGCTCCATCCCGTAGTCGCGCCTGCGTCTGTGTTCTTCGCGCTCGCTCTGCAACCGCTCGCACGCAGCACGAACCCCTTCCACATCTCCAAACCGCCGCCGAGCCTCTTCGCGCGCCGCCTCTGGCGTCCAGCCCCGCGCAACCAGCTCCTCCACCTTCGTCTCCAGATGGAAGGCCAGTTCATCGTCCACATCGGCCTTCGCATCCGGCCCGAAGAAACGCAAATAACGCCGCCACAAAGGTGTCTTCCCCATCATCGCTATGCCTCCGAGGGCCGCGTCGCTTGCAGAACTCTGGAGACCGCCGTCGAATAAGCCTCCCAGTTCTTCATCTGGCCGCGCAGATGACGCCGCCCCTCTGGGGTCAGCCGGTAGAACTTCGCCCGGCGGTTGTTCTCCGACAACCCCCACTCCGCCTCAATCCATAGCTTCGCCTCCATGCGGTAGAGCGCGGGATAGAGCGCACCCTCCTCCACCAGCAGGGCATCCTCCGTCTGCTGCCGTATCGACTCCACAATCGCGTAGCCGTGCATCGGCCCCCAGCTCAGCGTCTTCAGGACCAGCAGGTCGAGCGTCCCGCGAACGATATCAAGGTCAGGCATCCAGTAAATCCTCCCCTTAGGTTCTAAGGGGAAAGTATTGCCCTCTTCCCCCTAAGAAGTCAAGGGGAGAAAATACAAGCCTTGCCGCCTCGGGGTCTACTCCGTGCGAAGCGCCACTACCGGCTCGATATGCGACGCCCGGCGCGCCGGAAGGTAGCTTGCCGCAACTCCGCATATCGCCAGCAGCACCGCGACGGACAGGGCCGCCACCACGTCATAGCCGTTGAACCTGTATCCCAGCCACGAAACCAGCAGCCTGCCCGAGGCCGCCATCAGCAGCGCCCCCAGCGAGAACCCGACCGCCAGCAGCACCAGCGCATGACGCAGCACCATCCAGACAATCGCCTCCCGTTGTGCCCCCAGCGCCAGCCGAATCCCCAGCTCGCGCGTCCGTTGCCCGACCGAATACGCCAGCAGGCCATAGAGCCCGGCAACCGCGATCACCAGCCCCGCCAGAGCGAACAGCCCCAGCAGCCGCGCTGCCAGAACCTGGTTGCCGAGCGAATCCTCCACCGCCTGTTGCATACTCTCCACGCCATTAAGCACCGCATCCGGCTGCAGATCATGGACCGCGCGGCGAAGGTCAGAAACCACCGAGCTCGCGGGCAGCGAGGAACGAACAGCCATGTTCATATAGAAGTTCCCAAGAATGGGGTAGAGCTCGTCCTGCGGCAGCAGCTGCGCAAGGTTGTAGTGAATCTCCGGCAGCGGAGCCTGGCCCAGCGTCTTCTGCGGGCTGTCGTCCACCACGCCGACGATCGTCGTCCACTGCCGCTCCCCCGCATCGTTCAGCCGAAGCTGCTGGCCGATCGGGTCTTCCTTTGGCAGAAACCGTTTCACAAACGTGCGATTCACAATCGCTACCGGAGGCGCCGTCGCGCTGTCAGTCGCAGCAAAGAACCTCCCCTCCAACAAGCGAATCCCCATCGTGCTGAAGTACTCACCCGTGCTGGCGCGCGCCTGCGCAACGGCGTGCGCGGTCTGCTCCGGCTTGGGATGATGCGCCAGCTCCACCGTCATGTTGAAGTCCCATCCGCCCTGCAGCGGACGCACTGTCGTCAGCCCTGCGGACTGAACTCCCGGCAACGACCGCAGCTTCTCCAGCAGCGGAGCATAAAACGTGTCTATAACCGAAGACCCTTTCTGCTCGGCCGTCGGCGCGGAAAAGAAGCCCGAGGCTCGATTCGGCAGATAGATCTCGCCGGTTACCACCTGGCTTGCGACAAACCCCATGTGCGTATTCCGCAGCGAGACCAGCGTACGAACCATCAGCGAGGCCGCCACCAGCAACGTCAGCGTCAGCGCAATCTCTCCCGTCACCAGAGCATCGCGCCAGCGTGTCTGCTGCCGGGTCGTCCCGCTCGACACCGCTCCCTGACGCAGCCCTTCCTGCGGAGACACGTTAGAGGCATGCAGCGCCGGAAGAAGCCCGAACAGAATCGCCGACACGCACGAGGCGGCAAACAGGTACGCGCAGACCTTCGGATCAATATGAATCTGGTCGCCGAAGATAACCGCTGTCGCCAGATACTGCTTTAGCAGGCGAAGCGCAACCACAGCCAGCCCCAGCCCCAGCGCGCCTCCGGCAAGACTCAGCAGAAGACTCTCCGTCAGGAACTGCCGGATCAGCCGTCCTCTCTGCGCGCCCAACGCAGTGCGCACCGCAACCTCTCGCCGCCGCGCATTTCCTCTCGCCAGCAGAAGTCCCGCCACGTTGGCGCACGCAATCAGCCACACCGCGAACACCGCCACATCCAGAGCCACAATCGCCGGGCGCACCGATCCGGTCACCACCTCGGAATAGGCGGCCACCCGAATTGGATCTGCATTCTCGTCCTTCGGATATTCATGCCGAAGCTGGTCATGGATCGAGTTCATCTCGCGCGTCGCATCCGCAATCGAAACCCCCGGCCGCAGCCTCCCGATCACACTCATCATCGCCGAGCCCCGGTCCTGAAGCTCCTTATCGTTCTCCGCAATCGGAGTCCAGATCGCGTTCCCTCCCGTATTGGCCGGAAACGAAAATCCATCCGGCATCACCCCGATCACCGTATACGGAGCCCCATTCACCGGAATCGAGCGGCCCACGATACCGCGGTCGCCGTGGTAAAGATCGCGCCAGATCGACGACGTCAGGATCACCACATTCGAACGTCCCGGCTCGCTGTCCGCCGCAAAGAACGTCCGGCCCAGCATCGGGCGCGCCTCCAGCAACTCGAACAGGTTCGCGCTCGAGACCACCTGCGCCACCAGCTTCGGGTTCTCCGTCCCTCCCAGCGTCGGAACCTGCTCGGTATAGAACCCGATCTGCCGGAACGAGTGGCTGCGCGCCCTCCAGTCCCGGATGTCCGGCATCGACGTCGGGGCAAAGCTGCCGCTCTCGTTGCGCGAGGCCATCTGCACCACCTCATTGGCGCGCGGAAACGGCATCGACCGCAGCAGCACCTGGTCCACAACCGAGAACATCGCCGCATTCACGCCAATCCCAAGCCCCAGCGTCAGAACCGCCGTCAGCGTGAAGACCGGCGAGTTGCGCAGCTGACGAAGACCATACTGAACATCCTGAAAGAAGGAACGCATTCGTCTCTCCCAATAAAACTCTGCATCCCTATCATGCAGGTCGGGCTCCATCCCTCGCATCACAAAACAGCGCCGAATCAATCACATCCCTCGACACCACCCGCATCCCTCTGTTCGGTTTCGAGATCCCCTGTCCGAAAATGGACAGGCGCCATACCTGTTCCAGAGTTCTGTACCATGATCGGGGTTTCAACTCATCCCGAAGAAGGAGCAGAACAGAAAATGGAAAAGCAGACACGGAGAGGTCTCCTCAAAAACGCGACCAAGGCAACCATCGCCGGAGCAGCCTTCGCCGCCCAGGGAGCCGCAGCGCAGACGACGCGGTCCCAGACCAAGAAGAACGCCACCGGAGGGCCACCCACGCCCTTTCCCTTCACCACCGTCGTCTCCTTCGGCAATCTGCTCTTCGTCTCCGGCATCGGCTGCCGCGTCGCCGGAACCATCGAAGAGGAGACCAAGTGGGTTCTCGACGAGATCGAAAAGAATCTCACCGCCGCAGGCTCCTCGCTCGAGAAAGTCCTCAAGGTAAATGTCTTCCTCGAAGACATCAAGGAGTTCGACCGCATGAACGCCGTCTACAAGACCCGCAAGTGGGGATCGGTCTTCCCGGCACGCAACACCGTCCAGCCCGCCGCGCTCCCCGCCGGCGACTACGGCCTGGCCATCGACTGCATCGCCTACGTCTAGCTCTTCAAATAATCGTCATTTCAACCGAAGCCTCTCACGGTCTTCCCGTGAGAGGCAAAGTGGAGAGCTTCACCCCCAAGCATCCACCCCAACAAACTGCATCCCCGCATACCGCTCCAGCAGCCGTTCCACCGCTCTCACCGTATTCATCCTTGGAGCCCCCAGCCCCTGCTGCCCGCCATCGTGCAGCACAAGATTCGTCGCCACTCCGCGCCTGCGGTTCTTCTCCACCCCGCGCACCGCGTGCCCCAGAATCCTCTCCACCCCAATCGGCAGCCAGTCCTGACAGATCACATTCCACTGCACCGCAGTCATCCCCATCTCGCGCGCGACCTCCAGCACCACCGGCCGTCGCGCTCCATGCGGACAGCGAAAGTACCGCACCTGTTCTCCTAATACATCCTCAATCGCCGCACTCGCCCCACCCAGCTCTTCCCGAATCCTTCGCTCCGTCTGCCACGCCAGCCAGGGATGCGTCATCGTGTGGTTCCCCACCAGGTGACCCGCCGCGGCAATCTCCCTCACCAGCTCTGGACACTGACGCACGAACCCGCCAATCAGAAAGAATGTCGCCCGCACCCCCGCCTTCGCCAGTACCTCCAGCAGCCACGGTGTCGCCTCAGGATTCGGCCCGTCATCAAAGGTCAGGGCAAACTCCTCCGGCTGCGCGGGAGCAACCATCGTCCGCCCAAAGATCTGCGACTCCGGCGACAGCGCCGCCCACGCCAGCGTCCCTCCGGCAGCCACCGCCGCCAGACCGCCCAATCCCGCCGTCAGTCCCAAGCCCATCTACGAAGACCTCTCCCCCATCATCGCACCGGGCGCCCTCCGCTTACTCCGCTCGCAGAGCCATCATAGGGTCCACCCGCGTCGCACTCCACCCCGGAGCCAGCGCCGCGCACACCGCCGTCATCATCATCAGCGCCGACACCATCCCCAGGCTCGCCGGATCTGCCGGCCGCACCCCCACCAGCATGCTCGTCACCAGCCGTGCCAGCATCACGCTCAACACCGTTCCCATCACAATCCCCACGCATGCCAATCGAGCCGCATGTCCCAGCACCGACCGCAGAATCGCTCCGCGCTCCGCCCCGAACGCCATCCGCACCCCAAACTCGAACCTGCGCTGCGCCACCGAATACGCAATCGTTCCATACACCCCAAGCATCGCCAGCACCAGCCCCACGCCCGCAAACGATGAGATCAGCGCCGCGCGAAACCTCTCCGTCGCCACCGACTGATCCATCAGCGCGTCCATCGTCGTGTACCGCCGCGCAATCAGTGGATTCGTCTTCGCAATCCTCTCCTCCACCGCATGCATCAGCGTCAGCGGCTTCACTTCGGTCCGCAGCACAATGTGGATCTGGTTCGCATAAAACGGATGCTGCGTCATCGGCATATACAGCGTCGGCCCCGGCGCGTCCGCAGGAGACTCCTGCCTCACATCGCCCACCACACCCACCACCGTCATCCACTTGTCCGCGTCCAGACCGCACTTGATCTGCCTGCCAACAGGATCGGCCTCGCCAAAGCTCTGCCGCGCCATCGACTCGCTGATCACCGCCACCATCCCGCTCTCGTGCGTGTCCTCCGTACCGAAGTCCCGACCTCGCTTCAGCGGAATCCCCATCGCCGCAAAGTACCCCGGACTGGCCACCGTAAAGTTCGACCACGCCGGATGATCCGGATCCACCGGCAACCCTCCTTTTGTCTCGTAGTAGCCGTTCGAGCCGTAGCTTCCCGTCGGCAACCCCATCACGCCCGCCACCCTGTCCACTCCTGGCAGCCCACGCAGCTGCGCAAACAGCTGGTCGAACATCCCCACCGCGCGCAGAGACTCCATCTCCCGCGTCGCCGGAGCGTCCGCATCCACCACCAGCATCTGCCGCGTCTGGTAGCCCATGTCGCGCGCATTCAGCACCATCATCGTGCGCAGCAGCAGCCCCGCTCCCACGGCCAGCACAAACGTCGCCGCCACCTCGGCCACGACCAGCCCGTCGCGCATAAGCCCCGCGCCATGCCGTGTTATCCCGCGCGAGGCATCGCACTTCAATGCATCTGCCGGGTCCACCTTCGAGGCGCGCATCGCAGGCAGCATCGCCGACACCACTGCGGTCCCCAGCGTCAGCGCCAGCGCAAACCCCAGCACCCACAGGTTCAGGTGAATCTCCGCCGCGCGCGGAAGCTCCTTCGGAGCCATCGCCACCAGCACCTTCACCGCCGGAAACGCCAGCGCCACGCCTGCCGCTCCTCCCATCAGCGCCACCATCACGCTCTCCAGAAACACCGGCTGCATCACCCTCCAGCGCGACGAGCCCAATGCCCTTCGGATCGCCAGCTCTCTCTGCCGTTCCATCGAGCGCACCAGCTGCAGATGCATCACATTGACGCACGCAATCAGCAGAATCAGGCCCGCCGCCGCCCACAGAAACAGCAACGTCTGCCGCGAGTCTCCCGTCAGCGCCTCCTTCAACGGCTTCACCCGCATCGCCTTGCCGTGGTTGTCCTTTGGATAGGCAGTCTCCAGCCGACCCGAAAGCGCTTCCAACTCTGTCCCCGTCTGGGTAAATCCTTCCCCCTCACGCAGCAGCGCCACCGCTTTAAAGTTGAACGACGTCCTTCCCTGCCACGCCGGCTGTGGATGCGAAGCCACCCATACCTGTGTGCCGCCGGGATAGTCGAACCCCTCCGGAAGCACGCCTACAATCTCCTCCGGCTCTCCCTCAATACCCACCACCTGTCCCACCGCCGCCTGCGCCGCGCCAAAGTTGTCCCGTGCAAACCGCTCGCTCACCATCGCGGCATGTTCCTCAGCAGTGAACAACCGCCCCGCCATCGGCCTCAGCGCAAAGACCCGCGCGAAGTTCGTATCGGCAAAGGTCACAATCGAATACGCCGAGTGGTCCCGAAGCTGCACCCCGACCTTGCCGCCGCTATACAGACTTACGGCCTCCAGGGTTCGCGACTGCGAGCGCACATCCGTCGCATCCGGCCACGTCACCCGCGGAATCGCTCTTCCAATCTGGCTCCTGTAAGTCTCAATCTGCGCCAGCCGCTCCGCATTGTGGTACGGCAGCGGAGCCAGCAGCACCGACTCCACCACCGTAAAGATCGCCGCATTCGCCCCGATCCCCAGCGCCAGGGTCAGCGTCGCGGTCACCGTAAACGCCGGATGCTTCCAAAGCTGCCGCGCCGCAAACCGGAGGTCGTCCGACAGAACCTTTACCCCGTTCTCCCACCCATACGATCCAGCCTGCTCCCGCGCCGCCGTCATGCTTCCGCCCTCCCGCCGCGCCGCCCTCTTCGCCTCCTTCGGCGAAAGTCCACGCGACTCCCACTCCGCGGCGGCCTCTTCGAAGTACTGCTCCACCTCATCGGCCACCTCGCGGTCGCGCCCCGCGCGGTTCATCAACCCACGCAACCCATAAGTGATCTGCCGCCAGAGAGACATCGCTACCCCTCCATCTCCAGCAGCCGGGCAATGGCCCCCGCCCGTCGCGTCCAGTCCTCGGTCTCCACCTCCAGCTGCCTCCGCCCCGCCACCGTCAGGGAGTAGAACTTCGCCTTCCGCGAGTTCTCCGTCTGCCTCCACTCCGCATCCAGCCAGCCAGCCCGCTCCAGCCGCTGCAGCGCCGTCAGCAACGACCCCGGATTCACCTTGAAGACCCCACTCGACACCTGCTCCACCCGCCTCGCAATCCCAAACCCATGCAGCGGCCCCAGACTCAGAGTCTTCAGGATCAACATGTCCATCGTCCCCTGAATCACATCGGTATTGCTCACATCGGTATTGCTCACATCGGTATTCGCATCCGTCATATCGGCGAACCTATGCGCCCTTCCATATGATTGTCAAGATGTGAACATCAAAATGAACCGAAAGCAGCTCTTACCGAAGCAGCTCTTTAGGTGTCATCCCGAGCGAAGTCGAGGGACCTGCGGTTCCACTGCCATCACTGTCAAGTCAAAATCCGCATAAGCCAAACAAACCAAACCACATCCAGATGCCGATCAGTTCCCTCTAGTCGGCTAAAATAGAACCAGAAGCAAGAAAAGCCCCGGAAGAATCCGGGGCCTTTTTTGTTTTGTAACTCTTTATATTTTAGTATCTTAGCTGCAACTCCTTGTTTTTCAATATTTTGACATGGAGGTCCGGGGCTAAGTTACATTTTTTGAAGACTTTGCACAAAATCCGGGGGGTACCCTTAGCAGCTGTGCTCATGGAGAAGATGCGGATATGGATGCGCCAGAGCATTCATCTTGCCGTCCGGCATCTGCATTACCTCCAGGAAGGCCGTCTGGAAGCTCTGCATATCGCCCGGACTCCCCACCGTGATGCGCGGCCAGTTCGGCATGCTCGCCCACGTCCGCCCCACCATCACCGAGTGATGCGCCAGGGCGTTGATCACCGGCCCACCCGGCTTCTTCACATCCAGCAGAAAGTGGTTCGTCTGCGAGGGAGTGAAGGAATAGTTGTTCTTCGCCAGCCACTCAAAGGTTCGGTTGCGGGTATCGGCCATCGCCTGCTTGCGCAGAGGAATCAGCTGCTTGTCCTCAAGCTGCGCCTTCGCGCACTGCACCGCGGTCGTCGCCATCGAGTTCACCCCGAAGTGATGCAGCTTCTCCGCAAGGTCCGGCCGCGCCGAAGCATAGCCAAACCGCAGTCCGCCCATCGAGTAGATCTTCGAAAAAGTCCGCGAGACAATCAGGTCCTTGTCCTTGGCCACAAGGTCCAACACCGACTCCGCATCCGAGAAGTGGATATACGCCTCATCCACCAGCACCACCGACCCGGCAGGCTTGTTCGCCAGCAGCCACTCGATGTCGGCCCGCTTCACCAACGTGCCCGTCGGGTTGTTCGGATTGCAGATATAGAAGAGTCCGGCGTTCGGATCGGCCGCCACCATCGCCTCCATGTCATAGCTGTAATCGGACTTCAACGGAACCTTGTGAACCTTCGCCCCGTTGGACTCGGCCACGCGCCAGGTCTGCTCGAAGGTAGGATCGGCGGTCACCAGCGACTTCGCCGGCGAGGTAAAAGCAAGCGCCGTAAAGTTGAGGATCTCACTCGATCCCGCGTACAGCGTCACGTACCCTGGCTTTAGATCGTGGTACGCCGCCACCTGCTCTGCAACCTTCTTCGTCTCGCCCATGTAGTAGCGGTTCCCGTTGGTCGCCATCTGATGCATCACCGCGACCGCAGCAGGAATCGGTCCCGAGGGATATTCATTAATGTTAAGCAGCGCGACATTCGCCGGCGTATCGATAAAGCCGACAGCGGGGACGCCCGCAGCGGCAGGCGCGGCAAACGCCGAGCGCGCCAGCGCGGGAAGAACAGAGGAGGCCACCGGCAAAGCGGCGCCCATGCGGAGAAAGTTACGACGGTTCAGACGATGCGTCATCTCGTGCTCCTTTGCGGGTGAAGGACTGCGGATGGAACCACGGCTGCTTGCAGACAAGGTGCGTCAGCAGCAGGAATCGGATCTTTCGAATCTGAATCGGGGGGAATCGCCAAGGGGCGAGTCTTCGCGGACTCTGCCGGAACGGGCGAGATGCCGCTATTCTGCGCTCCACCCGGGGAAAAGTCCATAGCAATCAGAACAGTTCCTTGAGCAAGCGCGCGCCAAACCCATCCACTATGCGAAACTGAAGAAGACCAAAAGCAGATCTGGCGCCAGCCTGGCCCTGCATTGGGAAAAACCGCCTTCGCAGGCCTGTAGCTCAACGGTTAGAGCAGGGACTCATAATCCCTACATTACGGTTGACCACGGTCCGTTACGATAACTTTCGGCAGCGAGCATCGGTGTCGAGTAAGGGCCCATAGCTCAATTGGTTAGAGCAGAGCACTCATAATGCTTTGGTTCCAGGTTCAAGTCCTGGTGGGCCCACCAGATCTCCGTTCCCTCAAGCGAGGTACGCTGACGGTACAGCGAGGAATTCGGATCGCACCGCATTCAATTGGATCAACACTTCCAGGCTTACACTCGATAACCGAACGGTCAGACGAGACAGCCGGCTGCGGATTAGGTTGCTGCTCTGTACTTCAGTTGGAAGAGAACCGCGTGTACCCGCTTCTTTAATTCGACATCCTTTTCCAGGGTGCGCTGCAGGGAGTCGATAGGCACAAGATTTTGACTTTTTGACTCGCTCGTAGCCTTAGGCTCATGGAGCCTTTGCGGAAAGTAATAGAATCCCAACGCGTCGCTCAACGACGGCCCTTGTCCGGACTCTATCCATACGTCGGCGACCCGAATTTCACTGTCCTCGTAAAGGATACGAAAGCGATCATTGGCAGCTTCGGTTTCTGCAGAAGAGGCGCTGAGTGGTTGAGCTAGCGAATCTGTCTTGAGTCCGCAGCCGGGATGCTTGAGTTCCACCCTCAGTCCGGAAAACAGACGGTTGCTAAGGTTCTGCGTTCTGTAGAGGCCAGCAGGCGCAATGCGCATTGCAACAGGACGAAAGTCCTTATCTTCTTCGTGTTCAATTGGATTGTCTACGCCCGGAGAATATGTTTTGCTCCTGACGCTAACGGGAAGATAGAGCACGGCGGGACGAGTGAACGCATGCATGGCCTGACTCGAGCGAGGCGGAATTATTGCTTCCAGAACTCGTACGTCATCGCTCTCATACAACAGCGAATAGTTTTGAGGAGATTTACTCAGGCCATCATCGCTGCCAACAGGGATTGGCTCACACGCCTGTCCAAGAGCGTGTTGAGCGGCGCATAAGAGGGCTATCAAAAGGTGGACGGCCGCCAAAGATAAACGATTCGCTTCTATCCGCCTTGTTCCCATGATCTCTCCCCTCAGATATCGGCAAGCCTGATCTAAAGAAAGCCTATTTCTTGAACGCCCGCAATTCCATGTTTCTGTAACAACATTCCCACCTTGCCTTGTGTAAAGTTGGGAACGTAGGCAAGAAGCGCGTAGGCAAGATCCTGTGGTTCGCCGGGATGAAACTGTATCAGGTTGACCTTACAGAAGTCTGCGAATGTTCCTAAATGGTACCAATTCCCGTGTTTCATCGAATATGAGAGAGAATTGACGTCCGCTCCATCAATACGTCTGCAGCCATGCCGATAATTTGAAGACGGCAAGTCCCCCTCAGGATCAGCCAGGTTCCTAAATCGATCCCGCGAATCGCAGCAGTTGCCCGTTGGATCGCAAGTGACCTTCCCTGGCGAAGACCACAAGGCTCCTCCGGAAAAGGGACCCAAACCGTAGGTTTTTAACAAACCTTCGCCACTACGATGGTGAGATCGTCCTCCTGTTCGATCGAACCCGCCCAATCCGCGACAGCATCGGCAACCGCATCCACAATTACCGATGCTGTCGCCTTTTCATCTCTCACTACAACTGCCTTCAAACGGTCGACGGAGAACTGCTCTTCAGATGCGTTCTCCTGTTCGGAGACGCCATCCGTATACATTGCTAGAACATCTCCCTCTTCTAATGGCACAACGGAGTTGAAGTACTGCGCGTCAGGAAGAATGCCCACAATAGGCCCTGCCTCGGAGAGCATCCTCGTCTCTCCCGTCTTTGGCCGTATCAGCAACGGTGGATTATGTCCTCCACATGCATATTCCAGTATTCGCTGTGCGTGATTCAGCCGCGCATAGAAGATGGTCACAAAGGTCGAAGGCCGCGTAACCTGCTTCAGCACGTCGTCCAGATCTTTTAGAATCGCTGCCGGACCACTCAGCTCTTTTGCACGAAGCCGCAACACCACCGCCAGTGACGGCATCAGCAGGGCAGCGGCGGCGCCTTTACCTGAGACATCCGCAATCACGATGTCGATCACATCCTCCGAGATCGGAAAGAAATCGTAATAGTCGCCACCCAACAATCTTGCCGGGTGCATCATCGCTGCAATCTCTAACCCCGGAACCGTAATTGGCTTTGGTAGCACTTGTCGCTGCACCTGCGCTGCCAGCATCAAGTCGCGACCATATTCGTCCCGCTGGCGCTCGACCTCCTGCTCGAGCTGGGTGCGCTGCCTTGTAATCAGCGTCACCAGAAAACCCACAACAAGAAACCCTACCAGATCGATAACGTTATGGACCGCTCGCAAAGAGATAGTGTCAACCGGAGGCCCGAACATATCCTGCAGCAGGGTGCAGGCGATAGAAAGTCCGATCGTGATCGGCCACGCGTTGACGATTCCGCTCAGCGCCAGAGGGAGCACATAGAGATAACCGAGCGAGACATCCGCCTTAACAGACCAGTCCGTATAGGCTACGGCTGCAATTGCAAGCGCGACCACCAGGTTAAACAATCTCACCGTCCGGTCACGAACCTGTTTTGCATGCTGCCGCCCAATTTCTTCCTCTGCTGTGCGCGTAAACGCCATGCTACTTCTCTCCTGATTGCGCAGGATACTCACGCCATGCGCGTCCCCATCATCGCCTGAATACTACAGGCGGGCGCGGATGCCGCCAAGAACAATCAGACAACGGCACTACCGCGGCTACTTCTGATTGCGGACCGATCAGAACGGACGTTATTGATTTGTTCGATGGTGAAAAGAGCGCCGGTACCTGGCGGTGTTGAACCGCTCAGGTACCGGAACGAGAGAAAGAAGGCAGTAGGAAGGATCGACGTGAACGCGATACCTTCCGCTTTCAGGGAAGATCTCCCAGTGGAACAGCAGCCGGTCGATGGGAGCGCCAGGGACCGGCTGTGAGGGTTACCGAGTCGGCTTGTTCAAAGCAAGCTCTGTGTTATTGGGTGCGGGGGTATTTGCCGCGAGAATTGCTTCCTTTTCCGCATGGCCCTTCGGAAATTCGAAACCGTTTACGTCGTTCGGCAACCACATCTGGTAGAGGAAGTACTTGCTTCCGTAGCGGTGGAAGATCACCTTTCCATATGTGGATGGGGTGCGCGTTTGCGCAGCGATGGCGAGCAGGGCTTGAGATTTGCTCCCATCTTTTTCACGCATGACAAGCAGGTGGTCTGACAATGTCTGGATATCGTATTTCCCAGCGGGCATCATTTGCGAGCCACTTCTAAAGTCGAACGGGATGTTGACCACGATATGCGCCTGCCCCTGAGCGATAGCAGAGGGTGCCGGTGCAAACACAGTGAGAACGGAGGCAAAGACGAGAGCTGAGGGAGCAATCAGGGACTTGAGAGAGTGGAGTTTCATGGCGGTGTCTCCTTTATGACAGTGGCTTTGACTCCATCTGTCTTACTGGTTAATGCGAAGACCAGATGAAATCGCGCCACTGCCACGAATAATTTTTCTAATCGTGCATGGACGATGGAAGGAGCGGCGTAAAAGCCTGAAGGAGTACACTCGTTTCCAAAGTTGAACATAGGACCTCCGCCGATATGCAAACGAGCAGAGATGTCCCTGAACACGATGTGACGTTGCTTCTCCAGAGGATGAGAGTAGGCGATTCTAGCGCTGCGTCAGATCTTATGCCGCTCATCTACAAGGAATTGCACGTGATTGCTGCGAGGCACATGCGGCACGAGCGGCAAAATCACACCCTGCAGTCCACAGTCCTGGTGCACGAGGCGTTTCTTCAACTGGCGGGAACCAGCAAGGTTGACTGGCAGAGCCGTGCGCATTTTTTTGCACTTGCATCGCGAGCGATGCGCAGGGTTCTTGTCGATCATGCCAGGGCAGTGAATGCTCATAAGCGACCCGGGGCTCATCAGCAGGTGGAACTTGACTCCGGACTGGGAGCTTCTGAAAATATCGTCGATCTACTTGCGCTGAATGAGGCATTGGATCGGCTTGCGACCTGGGACGAGCGTCAGAGCCAGATTGTAGAGATGCGATTTTTTGCTGGACTCGACTTTGAGGAGATCGCAGAGGTGATGGGCATCTCGGAACGGACAGCGAAACGGGACTGGACGATGGCCCGGGCATGGCTTCACACGGAGCTGACGAAGGACCCGCATGGTGCCCCATGAATCCCGAGCGGTGGCGCGAGATCAAGAGTATTTTCGATGCCGCGGCGGATCTACGGGCAGAGGAGCAGCTGAGCTATGTGCGCGGCCTGGCTGGTGAAGACAAGGAACTCGAAGCGGAAGTACTGCGACTACTGCGAGCGAACGCAAGCACAAATGGCTTCATGGAAAGGCCTGCCGCGGATCTACACACCTATATCAAACCTAATAAGGATGAGGCCGTTCTAGAGAAGGGGAGGGTCTACGCGAGACGGTTTGAGATCCTGCGATTCCTTAACCGTGGCGGCATGGGCGAAGTTTATGAAGCTTGGGATACGGAGCTCGACGAAACGGTCGCGCTCAAGACGATCCGTTTGAGGATCGCTTCAAACATTGATGTGATTGAACGCTTTAAGCGCGAGGTCAGGCAGGCCCGGGAGGTCTCTCATCCGAACATCTGTCGCGTACACGAGTTGTTCAGCGCTTCTCTGGAGGATGGACAGCTACTCTGGTTTCTTAGTATGGAGCTGCTGAAGGGAGAGACTCTTCGGGAATGGATTCGGCTCCGCGGCCCTCTTTCCTCCAACCTCGCGATGAGCGTGGGCAGACAGATGGTTGATGGGCTCAGCGCCGCGCACGCGGCTGGCCTGGTGCATCGCGACTTCAAGAGCAGCAATGTCATCCTTGTTCCCGGAGCCAATGGTGGGATGCGGGCAGTGATCACCGATTTTGGACTCTCCCTGAAGATGTTGAGAATGCGAGAAGGATTGACTGAACCGGGAGGACTCGGGACCCCCGGATACATGGCTCCTGAGCAGGAGGAGGACGGGGAGGTAGGTCCGCTCGCCGACCAGTATTCGTTGGGCGTTGTCCTGTGCGAGATGGTGACCGGTTCGCTTCCCAAGTGGTCAGGGCCCAAGGGATCGTCTGATAGAGACTTTCTGGATCTGCACGGTAAAGAGTTTCCAGCTCGATGGGAAGATGTTATTCGAAGATGCCTGCAGCGAGAGCCAGCGGACCGCTATCCCGTAATCGAAAAGGTAGCGGCCGCCTTAGCTCCTCCAGGGATCTTTGGTACTCCACGGCGTATCGTCGCGGCAGTGCTGTTGATGGGCGTCATGGTCGGTGGAGGCGTTCTATGGTTTAGAGGCAGGAACAAGTGCCGGATCTGTGAGATCGTCCAACTGACTCCGGACATCGAGCAGTCGGAAAGTCCTAGCCTGTCGAGAGATGGTCACGTGATCGTCTATTCGTCCGATCGCTCCGACAGCGGAAATCTGGACATCTTTCTCCAACAACTTCCGAGTGGGCGACCCTTTCGGTTGACGAGCGACTCTGCGCGGGACGGAAGCCCAAGCGTATCGCCAAATGGAACGGTCGTAGCCTTTCGTTCCGAGCGGGACGGAGGTGGGATCTATCTGAAAGACGTTCACGGGGGAAAGGAAGTCCTGCTCGTTCCACGCGGCCGAAATCCCCTGATCTCGCCCGACGGTCAGAGCCTGCTGTACTGGAGCGGCGATCCCGACCCCAGCGTCGCATCCGGTAAGATCTTCCTGCTCCCTTTGCGAGGGGGCGAGCCTGTCCAGATTGCGAAGAGCTTTCAGGATGCGCGTCTTCCAGTCTGGAGTCCGGATGGAGGAGCCATTATGTTTTTGGGATGCGAGAAAGCAGACAAGGTCTTGTCCGGATGCTCGGAGTGGTGGATTACAAGCCGGGATGGACGCAGGATCGTGAATACCCACGTCATGACACGTCTCCGGAGTGACGGCCTCATCATGTCGCAACTCGCCGGAATCTTCTGGGATAAGAGCGGCCTTGTGCTCGGGTGTGGGCCCGGGGGCCTGCAGACTAATTTGTGGACGATCAAGCTCGATCCGCAGACATGGACGTCTGTAGGTGCGCCAAGGCAACTTCTCAAAGAAAATGCCAGGGACCTGAGTCCCTCCATCGCGAACAACGGAGCGATTGCGTTCACGCGCATGTCAGGCACACTCCATATATGGCGAATCGACCGGGCATCGCATTCGGGTGAGGTCTCCCTGTCGAAGATTACGGAGGATACGCAGATCGACAGCTCTCCCTTCATTTCAGAGGGGGGAAGATGGCTCGCCTTCACGCGAGGAAGGGGGAGCCAGCGAAGCATCTGGGTCAGGGACAACCTCGAGGCCTCCGAGTCTTTACGGGTAAATGCCGGCATGCCTACCCATTCGCCGATTGTCGATAAGACAGGCCAACTGCTGGCCTATGAACAGAGTGATCTCCCGAACGAAGTCACCTCGATCAGCATCAAGGTGGGAGAGGATCCGGTGCGGCAACTCTGTCGAGGATGTGGCGCGCCGACGGGATGGTTCGATACCGATCGGGCTTTCTTCTATCGAGAGGGCATGCCTTCCGTGATCAAGATGGCGGATCCGCGCACGGGCAAGTCATGGGTTGTGCTGCAGGAAGGTGGCGCAGAACTGAGCGATTCCAGTTGGTCACCCGCAAACGAGATGATGCTATTTACCGAGACAAAAGGTGATCGTAAGCAAATGTTTGCAGTGCATCTTCCCCGATCTACCGCGAAGGTGGAAGGAGAGTGGATCCCCATTCCGGATACAGGTGTTTCTCCGGAACGTCCACGTTGGTCCGGCGATGGTCACACCATCTTCTACTTCTCCAACAAGGATGGATTTTCCTGTATCTACGGGCAGCCTTTTTCCCCTGAGAGAGCGGAATCGGCAGGGACTTCGTTTGCCGTGGCTCATTTTCACAACCAGCGGGCCTCGATCGACAACGTGTTCCAGAAAGTGCGAAATCTTTCCGTGGACGGGGATTCGATTTACTTCAACCTGGGGGAGCAGAGTTCGACGATCTGGCTCGGATCGCTTGTGAACCGATAAATAAAGTCCTGATAGCGCAGCACGCGAATCTTTCCTGGGCTAAAATAGCCAAACCCTGGGGATCCGAAAATTCTACTTCTGGAGTGGAATGATGAGTGAGAGCGCGGGGAAAACTCCACAACCAAATGAGTCTCAGCCTGCAAAGCAAGGGGCAGCCCAGCCCCACCAACCATCCGCAGGGACCGCAAATCCCGTCGGCCGATACGAACCCGTCGGCGGATACGCAACAGAGGGCTTCCTGAGGATCAATGTGCCCCGGGAGGCAAACCTAGATCAGATCAAAGCCGCAGTGAATACGGCACTGGATGCGATAATCGACGTTCCGTTCTTTCAGTGCTGCCCTCCTCAGGCCGCGGAAACACGTGCGCTAGAGACGCGGATGGCTCCGTGCGAGATTCTGTGGATATGCATGAGACAAGAAGGCCCGTAGAGGATCTGAGTACACGGGCTCCGTCGTCGATGAGGGCGAGTCATGCATTGTTGTCTGATTACAGCTCCAACTGTTACTGAGTTTCGAAGCCAAGGAGAGCTGCTAAGCGATGCGGTGCAGTCAGCTGCTTCTCTGCCGCAGCTCGGCATTTTGAGCGTTGCTGCCGTGCTCGAGAGATGCGGAGATATCCCGCATCTCATCGACGCGAACACAGCCTATATGGAGTACGCCAATATTCCGGGCGCGCTCCATGCCGACACGTTTGCGGAGTATCTTGCGGAGATCGCCGTTCGCTCCAACGCTGACCTGTACGGGTTCAGTTCGATCTGCAGCACGTACCCATTGACTGTCCGTGTGGCCCGGGCCGTGAAGAATCTTCGCCCACACGCGATGATTTTGTTTGGCGGACCTCAGGCTTCGGTCGTGGATGAAGCCACCCTTGCGGCCTTTCCTTGGATTGACTTTATTTTGCGAGGCGAAGTGGAGCAGAGCTTGCCCTGTCTGTTCCAGGAGCTTCACCGCGATTATGACTTCTCTCAAGTCCGGGGACTCACCTATCGCGATGGAACCGCGGTGAGACGGAATCCCAACGCTCCAGTGATCGAGGACCTCGATGCTCTTCCACCTCCGGCGTATCATCTGTCGAAGTATCTGACGAAGGCCACGGCAGCCTCGATCGAACTCGGGAGGGGATGCCCGTTCTCTTGCACCTTTTGCTCCACCAACGATTTCTTCAGGCGGAACTTCCGACTTCGATCTCCTGCAAGAGTGCTGAAGGAGATGAGGGAGATTGCAGAAGTCTACGGTATCCGCCACTTCGACCTGGTACACGATATGTTTACCGTCGACAGGAAGCGTGTTGTTGCATTCTGCGGGGCGATGCTTGCCAGCGATGAGGGGTTTACGTGGGACTGCAGCGCCCGTACGGATTGCGTCGACAGGGAACTGCTGGAGCTCATGGCCCGAAGCGGCTGTCGGAGCATCTTCTTTGGAGTCGAGACAGGCTCTCAGAAGATGCAGCGGGTGATCGACAAAGATCTCGATCTCGATATTGCAAAGGAGATGCTCAACATCGCCGAGCAGCTTGGAGTGAAGACGACGGTGGCGCTCATCACGGGCTTTCCTGAAGAGGATTGGGAGGATGTTCGCGAGACGCTCCGAATCTTCACC
>DATHJA010000180.1:0-6752 GCA_035316475.1 Edaphobacter sp.
CTGGTCTTTCCGGGCGGACCGATCGACAGCACCAGCTTTCCCGGAATCCTTGGCTGACCAGGGAGCTCCCTTCCGGAAGGCAATCTTCTATTTTTAGAATAATTAACGTTTGTCCCTTCAAAAAAATGAAGAATACGGAACAACTTTTCATTGTGGTTCGCGTCTTATTGGATGTAGCACCCAAGCGCCGAAGTTAGCGGTTCCCACAATTTCGGTTTCCCCTATCCGCAAGGCAACTCCCTACCCCAATGTAAGGCCTCCAGTGTATCGGAGGCCTTCTCGCCTTTAAGAATCAGAAAGATATTAGGAGAGTCCGAACCTGCGGTCGAGTGCGCATGCTCCGGAGCCGTAAAAGGCGATCATCAGCGCAATGGCAAGCAGGGCAAGCACGTACTCCGAACCGGCATACCCATGATGGCGGTTCACCATGACGACCGCGACCAGCATATTGATGCTGATCAGGATCGCGGCAAAGCGGGTGAGCAGACCCAGAAGAACAAGAACTCCGCCCAGAAACTCCGTCAGCGCCGAGACGATTCCGAGCCAGTAAGGAAGACCGAGCGAAGCCACGAACTTGCTGTGGTGCTCGAGCGCAGCGAAGGCGTTGCCACCGTGGAAGCCTCCCGCCGGGACCACCTTGCTATAGCCGTGGTAGATCATTGCGGCGCCAAGAACCAGCCGGAGAAAGAATGCGCCCCACGGCTGCAGACGATTGAGCGATGTAAACATTTGGTTCCGCCTTCAGGGATAAATAAAGGCTAGCGCAGCCAACGAGATCTCAGCGGAGCTTTGTATCCGAAGGTGCCGGAGAAGGTACGGGCACATACTGATCGAGAAACCGCGTCACAGACTGATCGAAGGCCGGGACCGAATCGTTCTTCAGCGAGACGGTCATCTTCGGGTCGGCAGCTCGACGGAACGCTGCGGGCTCGGTGCCACGGACAAACAGCAGCTTCGGTCTCTGGAGCCGCGAGAGGTGTTCTGCCAGAGGAAAGTCTTCGTGAAAGAGAAACCCAACAGGAAGCAGCCTGAAGCGCGAATCCCGGCGGATGATCTCGGTGAGGTCGGCGTAAGGGGAATCGAGAATGACAGCGGGGATCTCCGGATGCGCCGCAGCAAGTCCGGCCGCCAGCGAAGCGCCTACGCCGACACCATAGGGAACGATCGTGGTGGACCGCACTCCGCGAGTCCCGGTGAGGTAGCTCCACGCCGCCTCGCAGTCCTCGACCATGCGCTGCTCGCTGGGATGGATGTTCTCACTCCACCCATATCCGCGATAGTCGAAGGCGAACACATTGAGGCCCATCTGCTGCAGTGCCGTTTGGGTCGCCGTCGCACCGTCCGTCGCTTTCGCATCTCCGCCATGCAGGAACAGGATCGTGAGGCCGCCGTAACGGCTGCCCGCAGGCGCCGCATGCCATGTGCCCGTAAGCTGCGGCTGCCCGGTATCGCCCGGAGCGAAATGGATCAACCCCTCCGGTGCTGGACCCGTAGCGGAGCTTCGGTTGGGATGGAGCACCACCTGCCACTGACCGCGATAGAACAGAAAACACAGCGTCAGGTAAGTGCACACGATCGCTGCGGCAACAACCGCGGCGAATGCCTTCAGGAGCCAAGCTCCTTCCACATTCTCCGTGCGCTGCTGTCTCTGGTTTCCTTTTGAAGTGGAGCGGGACATCGGTGGGGTCTGCTACGACTTTAGCATCCCGCGCCGGGCCGCCGAACTCAGTAGCATGAAAGAAACGGAGGAGGAGAAGTGGCAAAGTGGGTCAAGTTGTGCAGTCTCGCCGAGGCTCCCGCACCGGGAGACGTCGCCGAGGCTGAGGTGGAAGGCGTTGCCGTCTGTCTTGCGAACGTCGGCGGAGAGCTCTCCGCTCTCGATAACTGGTGCCCTCATCGTCATGGGCCTCTGGGGCAGGGATGGATCGAGCGCGACTGCGTCGTTTGCCCGTGGCACTCCTGGACCTTTCATGCCAGGACCGGAGAGGCCGAGTTTCCGCCTAATGAGCGTGTCGAAGTCTTTCCTCTGCGAGTTGAGGGAGAAGATGTCCTGATCGATCTCGAGTAGTAGCTTCTGTGTCATTCCTCGCGATCATCCAACTCTTGTATCCTTTCATTCAGCGATGGCAAAAAAACCGATAGTTCTTACGATTCTCGACGGATGGGGTTATCGCCCCGACACGCACGGCAACGCAATCGCGCTGGCCCGCAAACCGATATACGACCAGCTCATTGAAAAATTTCCTAATACCCTGATCCACGCCAGCGATCACTTCGTCGGCCTGCCTGACGGACAGATGGGAAACTCCGAGGTAGGCCATCTCAACCTTGGCGCCGGGCGCGTCGTTCGCATGGACATCACCCGCATCGACGAAGCCATCGCAGACGGCAGTTTCTTCACCGACCCCACGCTCGTCCGCGCCATCACCCGCGCCTCGCAGGACAATCGCGCGCTGCATTTCCTTGGTCTCGTCTCCGATGGCGGCGTTCACTCCCAGCAGCGGCACCTCTACGCTCTGCTGCGCCTCGCCGCAAAGCATAAGCTCACGCGTGTCTTCGTCCATGCCTTCATGGACGGCCGCGACACCATGCCGACCAGTGGCCTGGGCCATCTCGAAGCCCTCGAACAGCAGCTCCGCGAGATCGGCGTCGGCCAGATTGCCTCCGTCTCCGGACGCTACTATGCCATGGACCGCGATCTCCGCTGGGAGAAGGAGCGCCAGGCCTTCGACGCGATGGTGACGGGCACTCCTGAGGGCGGCGTCTACAGCGATCCTCTGGCGCGCGTCCGCGAGCTCTACAACAACGAGATCACCGACGAGTTCATCCCGCCCTTCACCATCGTCGATCAGCATGGAGTCCCTATCGGTCCCATCCGCTCCAACGACGTCTGCATCTGCTTCAACTACCGAGCTGATCGCGTTCGCCAGATCACCCGCGTGCTTGGCCGCAACTGCGACGTCCCCGGTGGTCTCACCGTCAAGGACTCGCGCGATCTCCCCAAGGCCGACGAGCTCGACCTCGAGATCCCCCGCATCGAAGCCCCCGCGAACATCCACTACGTCTGCATGACGCAGTACGACAAAAACTTCACCGTACCCGTCGTCATTCCGTCCGAATCGATGGACAACCTGTTGGCCAACATCATGGCCGACGCCGGTCTACGTAACTTGCGCGTGGCTGAGACCGAGAAGTACGCGCATGTCACTTACTTCTTCAATGGTGGAATCGAGAAGCCCTTTCCCGGCGAAGACCGCGTGCTCATCCCATCGCAGAAGGTAGCGACCTACGATCTCGCGCCTGAGATGTCCGCCGCCGGAATCGCCGATGCGGTCGTCAAGGCCGTCAACGACACAGCCTTCGATGTCATCATCGTCAACTTTGCCAACGCCGATATGGTTGGGCATTCCGGCAAGATCGAGCCCACCGTCCGTGCAGTCGAGACCGTCGATACCCAGCTAGGCCGTATCTACCAGGCCATCAAGCAGCGCGGAGGAGCCCTTCTTGTCACCGCCGACCACGGCAACGCGGAGCTGCTGATCGACCCGATCACCGGAGGCCCCCACACGGCTCACACCACCAATCCGGTGCCCTTCATTCTCGTCACCGACGAGCGCGACACCAGCCACCACGAGATCCTTCGTCCCGGAGGAAGCCTGCGCGATATCTCGCCGACCATGCTCAAGCTGCTCGGCCTGAAGAAGCCAGAGGAGATGACCGGCGAGGCTATGCAGAATGTGTAAGTCAATCGTTAAGCGAGGCTAGCTCAGAATCTTTACCGTGCCGTCCGGCGTCTTAGTGAATCCATGAATCACCTTGCCAGTCTGGTCCATGTGCAGCAGCGTCAGCTTGTCCGGAGCGATCTGAAGATGGCTGAAGCCGTAGGCCTTCACCGCATACGGCCCGCGCTTCGCCTCCTCGATCTTCAGGGTGTAGAGATCGGCCCCGCCGCCGCCTGACAGCACGAACGAGGTCGGATGTCCCTCGAACTCCAGGTGCTGCATGTCGTGGTCGTGCCCGGCCAGATAAAGATGCGCCTTGTGCTCGCGCAGCAACGGTTCCCAGTCCGCGATCAGCACTTTGTGGTCACCGTGCGGCCCGTTCGAGTAGATCGGATGATGCCCCATCACGATCAGGTACGGCGTAGATCTCGGCTTCTCCAGTTCAGCTTTCAGCCAGCGAAGCTGCTCGGCCTGTTCCTCGGGAGTCAGCGTGAAGTTCACGCCAGACGCCTGCGGCCCAGCTGGATGCGGCATATTGCTGTCGAGAGCGATCACCGTAACCAGAGGGTTCGGGGAGAAGCTGTACCAGCGAGCGGGCATCGTCCACCGCGTCCCGCCCTTCTTCGCATAGGCAAGCTCGGAGTCTACCTTGCTCTCCGGCATCCGCTGGTAATCGTGATTTCCCAGAATCGCATAAGCAGGGCAATCGAAGACAGATTTTGGATACAGATCCTCAAAGTGCGTCTTCCATCGTGGTGAGTCCACTCCGCCGGGGAGCTCGCCGTACCAGTTGTCGCCCAGCATCAGCAGGGCATCCGGCTTCATCGAATGTTCGCGCACATAAGAGGACATGGCTGCAGCCACGGCCTCCTGTCCTGCCGGTTTCTCATAGCCCCAGTCGCCCAGCATCAACCAGTGCAGACTGTCCGCACTCTTCTCTCGTGACTTGGCAAGAGAAGGCAGCGAGCCAATGCCAAGTCCGGCGACTGCGCTGAAAACAAAGCTTTGACGAAGAAATCCACGGCGGCTGAGGGTCCCATTCATATCGTGCTTATATCACCTCTAAATTAAATCAGCGTTGAACACCGACTACAGCTCGCGGCGCCCTTCCAGAGCGCGAGACATCGTCACCTCATCGGCATACTCAATGTCGCTGCCTGCGGGAACCCCTGTGGCGATACGCGTCACCTTCACGCGCGTGTCCGCACGGCGAATCTCATCGACAAGATAGCGCGCCGTCGCCTCGCCCTCGGTCGTGGGAGATGTCGCCAGAATCACCTCATCCACCTCAGCCAGGCGAGTCATCAGGTTGGCAATGCGAAGCTGCTCCGGTCCCACGCCGCCAATCGGCGACAGTGTACCGTGCAGCACGTGATACACGCCCGCGAAGCTCCGCGTCTTCTCAATCGTCGCAATATTGGTCGGCTCTTCCACCACGCACACCATCCTCTGGTCGCGCACCGCGCTGGTGCAGTAGGTGCAGGGATCGACATCGGTGATGTTGTTGCACACCGAACACAGTTGCAGCCGCGCCTTCAGCTCGCGAATCGCTCCAGCCAGCCTCTCCGCATCTTCGGACGGAGATCGCAGAACATGGAACGCCAGCCTCTGCGCGCTCTTCGTCCCTATCCCCGGCAGTTTGCGCAGCTCGTCGATCAGTCGCGTCATCGGTTCGGCAAAACGCGCCACTAGCTCAGCCCCGGAAGGTTCAGTCCGCCCATCATGCCCGCGACGCTCGCCTTCATGGCCTCATCGGCACGGCGTCCAGCCTCGTTGACCGCGGCCGTAATCAGGTCTTCCAGCAACTCCAGGTCGCTGCCCGCGCTTCCAACCGCGGTTGGCTCGATCTTCAGACGCAGAATCTCCTTCTTGCCGTTCATCCGCACCGTGACCACACCGCCCCCGGTCGAGGCCTCTACAATCGTCTCGGCGAGCTTGCGCTCCATCTGCTCTTGCATCTGACGGGCCTGCCCCATCATCTCTTTCATCTTCGCCAGGTCGGAAAAATCCATATTCGAATCCTTGTAGCTACCTCGTTAATCGTTGTCCCGCAGATCGATCACATTACGGATCTCGGCGTTGAACAGACGCTGCGCCTGCTGCACCACGGGGTGATCCATCGCCTTCGCCTGAACGCTTCCGGTCTTGGCTGCCCGTGGCTTCTTCGCAGCTGCGGCATTTGCCGCACCCGGCAGAAGCACCAGTTTCAGCCGGCCCGCTTCAGAGCCGCGCAACGCCGCGCGAACAAGCTTCTCCGCCTCGGGATTGATCACCATCGGCAGCATGGTCTTCGAAAGCTCGGTCTGCACCCGGATCTCGTCCCCTGCGACCGTCCACTCCGCATCGGCCAGAGCATCGGCTGCCGATCCCTGACTCCTGGCTGCACCTAACGCCTCGATGGCGATGCGCTGCAGATTCTCAGCCGAGGAGGAGGATGTGGCCGGCACACTCTCTTCCTGTACCTCCGAGGTTGCGGGCATCGCCTCCCGCTCCAGCACCGCGGCAGGAATGTCTGCCATGCCCAACAGATCAACGGCGACCTCGGTGACGGTAATCTCGGCAGGCTCCGGCTCACGAATCGCAATCACGGGAGCAGGCTGAGCCGGAACCTCGACCGGCGCGACAGCAAGATTCCGTGTCGCCATCGGAACAGGCTCCGCAAAGCTCCTCGGGCTACGATCCGCAAAAGGAGAGAACGCAGGCTTCGCGGCAGTCTCAGGTGCAATGGCGCGAACCGGCGAGGTCGACGTGCGCGAGACCGGCGTGGAAGGTGCGCTGGCTGTGGGCCGTGGCCGCGCTGGTTCCGTTCCTCCCGAACTCCCTGAAACTGGGAAGCGGCTTAACAGCTCTTCCACCGGCAGCAGCCGCTGCAGATGGACCAGCTTCAATAGTCCAAGCTCAAAGTGGAATCTCTGCTCCTGCCGATAGCCCAGCTCGTCGAAGGTGCGCAGCATCACCTGCAGAAACCGCGTCAGCTCCTCCTCGGTGAACAGCGCGGCAGAACGCGCCGCCCGCCGCTGCTCATCGGCC
>DATHJA010000181.1:0-7431 GCA_035316475.1 Edaphobacter sp.
GATGTCTTCCTTGTAGCGGTGATAGTGGTCGTCCGCCACGTCGCCCGTATCGCCGCCATGTGTTTTTCCCGGCGTGTGCGAGAACGTATCCCAGATCGACGGCCCGCGCCCATCCTCATGCACCGCGCCCTCCACCTGGTAGCTCGCCGTCGCCGATCCCCACAGAAATCCCTCAGGAAACTTCCGCAGCGCGCCACTGCTCGTCGCCACCTCGCCGCTCTGGAGCTCATTGCTGCTATCGCCTCGCGCCGCCGCCACTCCGCCCGGCAATGCCGCTGCACCCGCCGCCACTCCCAGCAACTGCCCAAACTTGCGCCTCGAAATTCGACCCGCCATCCGTTCCGTCATCGTCTCGACTCCTTTGTCACGCCGCGTTCCTCAACGTATCATCGCCCGTCCCATTGCCAGGATCGCTATTCTTCGATTCCATCCCTCAGCACTCCTAATACAATCGCACCCCCAAAATCGTCGAGTATGTCCTATTGAAAACTGATCGCTCCGCTTATGTCCGTGCAAACCACCACTCCCATCGTGAGCGACCATAGGGAGCGAACCCCACTCCGCGCACCGCAGGTGCGGTTGCCCGGACGGCCAGTCCCCTGCGATCCTTGATTCCATGGCTATCCGCACACTCTCCACCCGCGAGGTCTATCGCAACCACTGGCTGAGCGTCCGCGAAGACGCAATCGAGCGCACCAACGGCACCCACGGCGTCTACGGCGTCGTCGACAAGCATGACTGCGCCGCCATCCTCCCCATCGACGGCGACCACATCTGGTTGGTCGAGCAGTTCCGCTACACCATCGGCGAGCGCGCTCTCGAGCTGCCTCAGGGCGGTTGGGAATCGGAGATCGACAACCCGGAAGAGCTGGCGCGTGGCGAGCTGCGCGAAGAAACCGGCCTCGTCGCCGGCCGCATGACAGCACTCCCCTGGATGTGGATCGCCTACGGCTTCGCCCGCCAGCGCCAGCACATCTACATCGCCGAAGAGCTCACGCCCGGCCCGCATGCCCGCGACTACGAAGAAGCCGACATGCAGGTCGTCCGCCTCCCCATCGCCACCTTCGAAGAAAAACTGCGCACCGGCCAGATCCGCGACGTCTGCACCATAGCCGCCTGGGGCAGCTACCAGCTCTGGCGAAAATCAAATCGTTGAACCCTCGCCGCACCGTCTTGAGCTGCAACTCTATCCGCGCCAGGCTGAGCCGCGGATGATGCTGCAAAAATTCGCGCGTTTGTACTTTGTATCCTTGTCGGCCAGCACATCCGCCTTCACATTCCCGAAGGTCGTCTCTGGCTTGTGCTGGATACCGTCATAGAAGGCCTGGATAATCTCTTCCTTGAATTGCTCCGGCCGCGGATACGCGCGCACAATCACCTCTCTCTCCTCATCGCTGAAATCGGAGTACGCCATCCCCAGGACATCCATCTCCACACCCGCGGTCACCAGCGCAATCACAGGATGCATGTACTGCGGAATCCCCGGCGTCGTATGCAGCGCGATCGAGGTCCACACCGTCTCAATCTCCTCCTGCGGGAGCTTGTGCCGGCGCAGAAAATCCCGCGCAGCATTCGCGCCATCTACTTCAAAACGGTCATGCGCGCTGCTGTACTTGGACGTCAAGCCCATATCGTGAAACATCGCGCCTGCATACAACAATTCTGGATCGAACTGCAGTCCCCGGCGCTGTCCGGTCAGGGCGCCGAAATAGTAAACCCGGCTGGAATGATGGAAGAGCAGCGGGGACTCCGTGTCCCGTACCAGTTCTGTGATCTCCTGGGCAAGTTTGCTGTCGGGAATACGCGCGCCTGAGACGCTGACGAGCTGCTGACTGGTCAAAGAGGAAGTGGGCATCGGTCTTCTCCTGGATAGAACTGTCTACATGCCCAACCTAGTTCGCGAAGCCGTCGAGCGCCATGACGCGGATACAGCGTTTTCGGACACGCCCATCCCCTCAGCCTCGGCGCCGGGTCTATCGCATCGTGCTCTGGAATCGATGCGCGTACTCGCCCGCCGTCACTCCCAGCACGCGCAAAAAAGTCCCGCGCATCCCATCCGCGGAGCGAAAGCCGCAGGCGTCTGCTACTTCCTTCAGACCCATCGCAGAGCTGTCGATCATCTGCTGCGCCGCTTCCACACGCATCCTGTCGACAAACTGCCCCGGGTTCATCTTGGTCTCTCGCAGACACACCCGCGCGAAATGCCGTGCACTCACTCCCATGCGGTCGGCAAGCCGCTCCACGCTCAGATCCTCACGCAGGTTCTCCAGCATCCATACCTGCAGCTCTCGCAGCGGCTGCGACGTGACTGCCTGCCGGGACAACATGTGGCTGAACTGCGACTGGCCGCCCGGACGCACCAGGAACATCACCAGGAAACGCGCCACGCGGAGCGCCACTTCGTGCCCGTGGTCTTCCTCCACCAGCGCAAGGCACAGGTCGATTCCGGCCGTGATCCCCGCAGAGGTGTATACCGCGCCATCGCGAAGATAGATAGATTCCGGCCGCACCGTCACCCTCGGAAAATCCTTGGCAAGCCGATCGCAGAAACGCCAATGCGTGACTGCCTCCTTGCCGTTCAGCACTCCCGCGGCGGCTAGCAGAAACGCTCCTGTGCAGATCGACGCCACGCGGCGGGATCGCGCCGCCGCCGTGGCAATCCACGAAACGAACGATGCGTCATACACTCCCGCTTCCGAACCTGGCCCGCCCGCGATCACCAGCGTGTCAATCGGTCCCGTCAGCTCCGCCAGAGGAGTTGCATTCGTCAGCGCAAATCCTCGGTTGGTTTGCAAGCTACGCTCGCCGCCAGGGTTGCCAAGCTGCACCTCGTATCCAGGCGCACCGGAGAAGACCTCCAATGGTCCGGTGACATCGAGAACCTGTATCGGAGGCGCACCAATGATGACCACTTTCCGCATTCCCGCATTGTAGGAGGGTGACTCCTTCGTCGTCGCCGTCGACACTGCAGACGCCAAGGGGCTGCCATGAATCTCCCCTTGGACTCTTATGCAACCAAACCGCTCGGTAGCGCATAATTCCTGCAATGACATCGGGTCCCGCCTCCAGCCAGACCGTACCGCTTCGCAGATCCCTTCTGTGTGCCATTATTGTTGTCTTCACGGTTACAATTGCCCGCGCCGAAGAACCCGTCAAAACATCCATATGCCAGCTGAAAAAGGACCCACCGGCCTGGGACCACAAACTCGTCGAGGTCACCGGCTTCGTCACTCACGCCTCGCGCAACTTCACCATCTTCGATCCCACCTGCCCTTCCTTCCCGGCCATCTGGCTCGAATACGGCGGCACCGTGACCACAGGAACCGTCAACTGCTGCAAGACCATCGAAGAGCGTCGTCGCTCCCAGGAACTGGTCATCGATGGCATCCCCATTCCTCTCACCGTCAACCAGCCCTTCCAGGACTTCGACAAAGCCATCCAGCCGCCCTTTCGCCCCGGGCAATCGGGCGCCGTCGGACACGCCACGCTGATCGGCAGATTCTTCGCCGGGCAGCAGATGGAAGATTCCGACAACGGGAAATACTGGGGCGGCTACGGAAGCATGGGCTGTTGCAGTCTGCTCGCCATCCAGGAAGTCAAAGATCCCGACACCGAGTGGCACGCCGACCTCGACTACGGCGAATCGAACGAGAAGCTGGACGTTCCCCATCCCGGCTGCACCTTGCGCATGCTTCTTCCCGCCGAGCAGGATGCCGCGCTCATGCAATTCCAGCGCGACGCGGATAGCGGAACCCGCGATTGGGTCTTCACCGATCCTGCCCGCGTCGCCGCCGACGCGCTCTCGCGCGCCGCCAAAGTCAGCCCGGATCTGCTGGCCGGCATCAAGCTGACGCGCGACTCACCTGCACGCAAGACCTACGAATGGAAGTCCGCCGCAAGCGCAAAGTCCTACACGGCCGTCGTCAGCCGCCCCTACTGGCTCTCCTTCTACGCCCGCGATCCAAAGCGCGTCGCCTGGGTCGCCGTCATCGCCTACGAAGCCACCTGCGGCAGCGAGACAGATTGACGCATATCAACATCCTTCAATTCTGAGACTCATGGCAGTTGGCATCATCCACAAAAGCATTGTTCGACGCCATCGCCGCCATGCTCTGCGAGCACGCCAGGATCTGCTGGTTCAGCGCATTGTTGTCCAATGCATCAGCCGGGATACATGTGGCCTGCTGCCGCTGTTGCAGAAACCAGTCGCTCAGCTTCTGCATATTTTTGAATTCAGCAGTCAGCACCGCCACGCCGCTGTGGTCATCGTCTGTCGAAGCAGCAGTCGCTGCCAGCTTCAGATTTGTGTCGGCCAGTCGCCGATGTGTCGAAACCCAGCCCTCGGAGAGTGGATAGTTGTTCTCCACCGCGTTCACGATCGCTGTGCGCCACTCGCGAATCACCGCCATCTCTTCAATCCCCGCCCGCAAGAACGGTTTCGAGAAACCCTGCTTCACCTCGGCCGATGGCGCTTCTGCCGGTGCGGAGGGCAACGTGAGCGTCACGTGGTCCTGTGTGTAGGCAAGGCTTCCCTCTATCAACCGCGCTAGCGCCTCAAGATCGACGTAGGACCGGCCATTCATCTGGACCAGAGGAGCCGTCCCCGTGTACCCCTTTACTGACAGCGTGCCGCCATGCTGCGATCCCGACGGTGGCATCGCCTGCGCCAGGGAACCTGCCGAAATCGCTATCGAAGCCCCGAGCACCACTGTCATCGCCGCAATTGTCGTGTTCATGCCACCCCTCCTGGCCGGTCTCCCATCCTAGCGAAACCAGGATCGGATCGTTCTCAAAAAATCATCAGCCAGGCAATCCTTTTCTAGCCCTCCACAAGATCCCGCAGCCGCCCCAAAGCCGCATCCCACTGCGTCGAAATCGAATCCAGATAAATCCGCATCTCCTCCACCGGCCGCGGATCGAACGCGAACCGGCTCTCGCGCCCCTCGCGCCGGCAGCGCACCATCCCCGCCCGCTCCAACACGCGCAGATGCTTCGTGATCGCCTGCCGCGTCAGCTTCGACCCCGCCGTCAACTCCGCAATCGAGCGCGGCTCGCCGCTCGCGAGCGTCGCCACCAGCCGCAGCCGCGTCGCATCGCCCAACGCGGCAAACGCCGCTCCGCGCCCGCCCCATCCCGCCACCGCGCGCTTACGGCTTCTCGGCAACATAGCGCTCAATGTTCTTCATCTGCTGCGCCCAACCGCCTTCATTCCTCATGAAGGCCTCAGCCCTGCGCGCCGCCGGAATCTTATCGAAGCCCGATTCCGTCACCGTCAGCAGCGTTCCTTCGCCCGTCTTCTCCAGCCGGAACTCCACCAGCGTCTGCGGCTCCTGCGAGTAATCCATCTTCGGGTCCACCGCATACGGATGCCAGGTAAACGAGAACAGCCGCTCCGGCTCAATGGCTGTCACCACTGCCTCCCACTGCAAATGCTCGTATCCCGGATGCGTAATGTGCCCGCGCGACACCTCGCCCGCAACAAACGGGCCCTCGATCTTCACCCGAAACCACTCGCCAAACTCCCGATAATCCGTCAGCGCCCGCCACACCCGCGCCAGCGGTGCCTTCAACTCAATCCGCTTCTCAATCCGATCCGTCACAGGCAACCTCCAGGTTGCATATTAGCGCCGCATATCCAAAAGCGCAACCATACGGTTGCAATATCTTCCTCACCCCGATCCACTTCACCCGATCCACTGGAATGCCAGATCACTATCTTGCCTGCTGCTATGTCCGCTATTCGCGGCTTCCGCTTCGTCTCAGCGAAAAGCCCAATGTCTCCTGCGAATACATCACGTGTTCACACAGCCTGCATACATTGTCGGGCGGGAGGACTACCACCATGTCCATCGCTGTTGCAAAGCTCGACGAAATGCAGAGTGCCTACAAGGCAGCCGTGGATGAGTGGGTCACCGCCATCCGCCAGGAAGAAGCGTTAGCGTCTGTAGACCACACCGTCGCTGAGGTTGACGCATGGGAGGGCGCTGGTTTCAAGGAGGAAGACGCGAGAAACAAGGCGAAAGCCGCTAAGCAAGTCTACGAAGAGGCATTGCGCCAGGAGTTCTTTAACTTTTAGTGAGCACCTTTGCTGGACCTGAAACGAGCTAGGGAGGGTGTAAATCATTTTGTGTAAACGATCTTCACTGATAGAACAGGAGATCGTATGGAGATGGATAAGGGACTGATTGACAAGTTGCTGGCGGATTACGAGAAGCCGGAAGACCTGATCGGTGAAAACGGGCTGTTGAAGCAGCTGACCAAGGCATTGGTGGAGCGAGCGCTGCAGGCAGAGCTGACGACGCATCTGGGCTACGAGAAGCATGATCCGGAAGGTCACAACAGCGGCAACAGCCGCAACGGGGTAAGCAGCAAGCGTCTGAAGGGCGAGTTCGGCACGGTGGAGATCGAGGTGCCGCGGGACCGGCAAGCGAGCTTCGATCCGAAGCTGGTGGCTAAGGGGCAGACGCGTTTCCAGGGTTTCGACGATAAGATCCTGTCGCTTTATGCGCGGGGCATGACGACCCGCGAGATCCAGGGCCACTTGGAAGAGATGTACCAGGTGGAGGTGTCGCCGGCGCTGATCTCGAACGTGACCGACGCGGTGATCGAAGAGGTAAAGGCCTGGCAAACGAGACCTCTGGATGCGATCTATCCGATTGTTTATCTCGACGCGCTGGTAGTGAAGATGCGGTCTGAAGGGCGGGTAGAAAACCGGGCGGTGTATGTGGCGATCGGCATCAGCCTGGCGGGGCTGAAGGAAGTGCTGGGCTTATGGACGTCGGCCAACGAAGGGGCAAAGTTCTGGCTGCAGGTGCTGACTGAGCTGCAGAATCGTGGGCTGAAAGATATCTTCATAGCTTGCGTGGACGGTTTGAAGGGCTTTCCCCAGGCCATCGAGACGGTTTATCCGAAGACCACTGTGCAGTTGTGCGTCGTGCATTTGGTACGGGCCAGCTTGAACTACGTGAACTGGAAGGAACGCAAGCGCGTGGCACAGGATCTGAAATCGATCTATCGCGCCCCGACACTGGAAGAGGCCGAGCGGCACCTGGCAGCGTTCGCCACCCAATGGGACAAGCGCTATCCGTCGATCAGCGCTTTATGGCGTCGGAACTGGCAGGGCATCATTCCATTCTTCCAGTTCCCGGCGGAGATTCGGAAAATCGTCTACACGACCAACGCGATCGAGAGTCTGAACATGAGCCTGCGCAAGGCCATCAAGACGCGCGGCGCGTTTCCTTCAGAAGATGCGGCGTTGAAAGTGATGTATTTGGCGCTCAGAAACCTGGCCAGAAAATGGAACGCCGTCCAGGGATGGAAGGAAGCCCTCAACCGGTTCGGAATACTGTGGGAAGCTCGCTTCCCACAGTATTCCGCATAACCATTCACCAACTTCAACCAAGACGTTTACACAAAAGATTGGACACTACC
>DATHJA010000182.1:0-3761 GCA_035316475.1 Edaphobacter sp.
CTTGTTACCTATGCGATCGCTCTTGCTCGCGAGAAGGGAGTCGCGGCGTATATCGGTGAGGGTCTCAACCGCTGGTCTGCGGTGCACCTGCTCGATGCCGCCCGCCTCTACAGACTGGCGCTGGAGAAGGGAACTGCTGGCGCGCGGTATCATGCGGTCGCCGAAGAGGGCGTGTCCGCTCGAGAGATCGCCGAGGCTATCGGGCGGGGGCTGAAGGTTCCGGTCGTCTCCAAGTCTTCCGAGGAGGCAAACGAGCACTTCGGCTGGCTCGCGCGCTTCGCGGGGTTCGACTTACCGGCTTCCAGCGCGATTACGCAGGAGCAGCTGGGATGGCGCCCGACAGGGGTGGGGCTGATCGACGATTTGGACCACATGGAGTATTTCCCCGCCTAAGTGAAGGCTTAAACAGAGAAGACAGGGGATGCGAGCCCGCGCCGGCAGTTGACAATGCTGTAAAAGCATTGGTCTGCCGGCCTCGTTCGGTTGACGGAAGCAGAGTGAAGTTCTATCGTTAAAGACGAGCCTCTGCGTGTGGGACCCAAGTGCAGCCGCTCCTTCTTTACAGATGCCAATTCGTTTCTGCCTGCGCGCTCTTCAGGAGTTTCAGTCCCCCCAAGGTTGGCTGAGTGTCCCGGAGAAAGTCGCCCGCGATGGAACGAATGCTTGGGTTCCGGAGTCCGCAATCATCATGGTAGATAACCATCATTCCGATCCAACCGAGAGCAAACCCCTGACCACCGAACTGGAAGTCCTGGCGCCTGAAGCGACAGCTGATAACCCCCAGCTGTCTTCCGTATCCACCCCTAACCAGCAGCATGAGACCGCCCAGAGCGAGACCGTGGAGCACACCGTAGCGGTTGCGACCGAGTCCGCCGAGGAGCCCGACTACGACTCCGCCGACTTTGCAGAGGCGCTGGCAAACTTCGACCGCGAACAGGCGGCCGAGTCTGCAGTGGCGCAGAACCTGACCACCGAAGAGGTGATCGTCACCGGCACCGTCGTCAAGATTACGGACAAGCATGTTGTTGTTGACATTGGTCTCAAGTCCGAAGGTCTCATTCCGCTGGAACAGGTTCTGGATATCAACGGCGTTCCCAAGTTTCAGGCCGGTGATCAGGTCGAGGTTGTCGTCGAGCGGGAAGAGACCGAAGGCGGCTACCTGGTCAGCTACGAGAAGGCCCTGCGCCACAAGGTGTGGGACAAGCTCGAGGCCGCGGCCAACGAGAAGGTCCCCGTCAAGGGCATGGTCCTGAGCCGCGTTAAGGGCGGCCTGACGGTCGATATCGGCATCAAGGCGTTCCTGCCCGGATCGCAGGTCGAGATTCGCCCGGTCCGCAACCTCGACGGCTACATCGGCACGGAGATCGAAGTCCGCGTCATCAAGCTGAATAAGAAGCGCGGAAATGTCGTCATCAGCCGTAAGGAGCTTCTCGAAGAAGAGCAGAACGACAAGAAGTCCGTGACACTGGCCACCCTTGAAGAGGGCAGCGTACTGACCGGAACGGTGAAGAACCTGACCGACTACGGTGCGTTCGTCGATCTGGGTGGCCTGGACGGCCTGCTTCATATCACCGATATGAGCTGGGGTCGCCTCACGCATCCGCGTGATCTGGTCAATGTCGGCGATGAGATCCAGGTGAAGGTGCTGAAGTTCGACAAGGACAAGCAGCGCGTCTCCCTCGGCTTCAAGCAGCTGACGCCTGACCCATGGCTGGATGCGACCGAACGTTACCCGATCGGTGCGCAGGTTCGCGGCCGCGTTCTCTCGGTGACCGACTATGGCGCCTTCGTCGAGCTCGAGCAGGGCATCGAGGGTCTGGTCCACGTCTCGGAGATGACCTGGTCCAAACGCATGAAGCATCCCTCGAAGCTGGTGAAGCCGGGCGACGAGGTGGACACGATCATCCTGAGCGTCAACCCGAACGACCGCCGCATCTCGCTGGGCATGAAGCAGCTCCAGGAGAACCCGTGGGAGCAGCTTGAGGACAAGTACCCCGCAGGCGCAGTGATCGAAGGACGCGTTCGCAACCTGACCGACTTTGGCGCCTTCATCGAGATCGAAGATGGCATCGATGGCCTGGTCCATGTCTCGAACCTGAGCTGGACCAAGCGCATCAAGCATCCTTCGGAGGTCCTGAAGAAGGGCGAGAAGGTGAAAGCTGTTGTGCTGGGCGTCGAGCCGGAGAACCGCCGGTTGTCGCTGGGTGTCAAGCAGCTTCAGCCCGATGTGTGGGATACCTTCTTCGCGCAGCACCGCGTGGGCGACGTCATCAAGGGCAAGGTTCTGCGTACGGCGCAGTTCGGAGCCTTTGTCGAGATCGCCGAGGGTGTCGAGGGTCTGTGCCACGTCTCCGAGGCTGTCGACGAGCACGGTACTCCGGTGAAACTTGAGGTTGGCGATGAGCATGAGTTCCGCATCGTGAAGATGAACCAGGACGAGAAGAAGGTCGGCCTGAGCATCCGCGCTGTGGGCGAAGAGGCCAGCCGCGCCGAAGTAGAGAGCTACAAGGAGCGCGACCACAAGGGCTCTTCTTCCTCCTCCTCCTCCTCCTCGAGCGGCACAACTCTGGGCGACCTGATCAACTGGAAGCGCTCGGAGTTTGGCGAGTAGACCTACGGGATAGCTGGAATCAACTGGAAGGGCCGCCCAATGGGCGGCCCTTCTTATCACCAGCTACAAGTTTTGCGGCCTTCAGGGGAAGGCACAGCAAAGCGTTTTATGCGGTGAGTGACTGCATGATTGTTGAAGCGGCCTGAGCAGGAATTGCTTCGACAGGCTCGGGCATCGGCAGCATCTTCGCAGATGCGCGACGCATCACCTCGAGCTCCGCGGGAGCAAAGAGCTCAGGAGGAATACCGCCGACGGCGACATAACCCGGCTCATCGCCAAGAGCCAGGGAGATCTGGTTCCAGCGGAGGAAGGGAGAGGTCGTCGGAAGAACGATGAGACGGCGCTTGGGCTCGGGGAAGGCAAAGTATGCCGACCAGATGCAGAGGGTCAGGCAGATGGCAATGCCGTTAATGATGCTGAATGCAGAGCTCATGCTGGGACCATGCGACATCCATGCTGATTGAATAAGGTTGGTCGTTGCCAGAAATCCAAGGCCGAAGCTGACGCCGAAGATGCGGCTGCGATGAGAGAGGCCCATCGGGCGAATCGCAAAGCAGACAAACAGCAGGAGACACAACGTCAAAATGCTCGAGGTCTGTTGGAGCTGCGTGATCATAGCGACCATGAACTTTATGCCAGTGAGGTGCGGAGTGAAAGCGACACCCATGGCTACTGCGATTGAAATCACCGCGACCCAGCGAAAGACAAGCATGCCCAGAGTCTGCAAGCCCTTGAGGGGAGCCATGGCAAGCCTGAAGATGCTGTAAATGACGAGAAGCGAAAGCAGAGCTTCTAGAGCATAGGTCGACCAGTAGACGTAGAAATAAATCTGGTAGGCAAGATGAGGTTCCAAAACATGTCGCCAGCTTGTCGTCAGGTACAGAACAGGAAGGCAAATAACGGAAGAGACAATCTTCACCGTCAATAAAGCGACAAGGTACAGATAATTTCTCGCTTCTTTACCGCGCAACAGGAGAGAAAGCACCATTACACAGAAAATTGGCTCGAGATAGGAAAGCACATTGACAAATGCGTCTTGAGTCATCGATCACGTCCCCGGAAGACAATTAAAAGCGTAGCTCAACTCGGGGACAGATACAACAAACTTCATGACGAATACTGCAATTTTTTGCAGCTTTTAGCGAGCGAG
>DATHJA010000183.1:0-3248 GCA_035316475.1 Edaphobacter sp.
ATGTCGTAGCCGTACCTCCACTCCTGCCCGGAGCTTAAAAACTCCGCCAGAACCTGGGTCGTCTGAGGTGACCGCCGCATCTTCATGGGAATAAATCTACCTATATAGATTTATTTGGTCAAGGAGAGATTTGCATCCGGGGAGTTCAGGCGATTGGACAGGCTTGCGGTCATAAAAACGGCGATTGTAGGACAATAAAAGAGATATCGATGTCCCGGGGCTGGACGACAAAGCAGATTCCTCCAACTTCTCTGCGATCCGGTCAAAATGACGCTCCTTGGGAACAAGGGTGCGCCGCGCAAATGGTGGAGGGATAGAGGATTTTGATGGCGGATGAGCGAGTGGTAGGGATTGACCTGGGGACGACCAACTCCCTGGTGGCATATATGCAGGGCGAGATTCCGACGGTGATTCCGGGTGAGGATGGATCGCCTCTGGTGCCTTCGGTAGTGGCCTGGACCGACGACGGGGTAAGGGTGGGCAACGCCGCGCGGGCGACTCTGCTTAAGGATGCGGCCAGCGCCGTGTACTCGGCCAAACGGCTGATGGGCCGCGATGTGGAGGACGTGCAGGAGGAGCTGAAGTTCTTTCCCTTCAAGCTGGCCGAGGGCCTGAAGCCGGGCGAGGTGTTGAAGGTGAGCGTGGGAGGCCTTCTGCTGACGCCGCCCGAGATCTCGGCTTACGTGCTGATGCAGCTGAAGAAGAACGCCGAGAGGTTCTTTCAGGCTCCGGTGACCAAGGCCGTCATCACGGTTCCGGCCTACTTCAACGACGCGCAGCGACAGGCGACGAAGGATGCCGGAAGGATCGCCGGTCTGGAAGTTCTGCGGCTGGTGAACGAGCCGACGGCGGCCGCGCTGGCCTATGGGTTGCAGAAGAACAAGGACGGCCTGATCGCCGTCTACGACTTCGGCGGTGGAACGTTCGATATCTCCATCCTGAAACTGCACGAGGGAATCTTCGAGGTGATCGCAACGGGTGGAGATACGCACCTGGGTGGGGACGATATCGACAACCTGCTGATCGCGATTGCGCTCGACGATATTGCCGGCGATCTGGGCGAGGACGTCCGCAGTGACGGCGAGGCTGTGCAGGCCATCCGCAAGGCTG
The DNA here is from genome assembly GCA_035316475.1 of Edaphobacter sp. Lineage (GTDB taxonomy): Bacteria > Acidobacteriota > Terriglobia > Terriglobales > Acidobacteriaceae > Edaphobacter. The sequence continues at coordinate 1,111 of DATHJA010000183.1, forward strand.
TTATTGATGCAAAGATCTGGCTCTCGTCGAATGAACTTGCGCGCCTCGACGTAATGCTGCCCAGCGGAAAGCGATACACACGGGAGATTACCCGCGAGCAGTTCGAGGGCCTGATCGCCGGTGTCATCGCCCGGACGGCGGGGCCTTGCAGGCAGGCGTTGAAAGACTCTGGGCTCGAAACTTCGGCGATCGACGAGGTGGTATTGGTCGGTGGCTCGACGCGGATTCCAGCGGTGCGCAGGCTGGTGGACGAGGTCTTCGGGCTGAGCGCGCGAGGCAAGAAGCCGCACACCGAGCTGAATCCCGATGAGGTCGTCGCTCTGGGTGCGGCAGTTCAGGCGGAGATTCTGAGCGGGAGCGATTCGAAGGCGATCGAAGACCTCCTGCTTCTGGATGTGACGCCTCTGTCGTTGGGCATTGAGGCGTTGGGTGGAGTGGTAGCGAAGATCATTCAGCGCAACTCGACAATTCCGGCCAGCGCGACCGAGCACTTCACAACGGGCGTGGACGGTCAGGCCAACGTGGCCATTCATGTAGTCCAGGGAGAGCGCGAGCTGGCCAAGGACTGCCGCTCTCTGGCGCGGTTCGATCTGAAGGGCATTCCCCCTATGACGGCAGGTCTGCCGCGCATCGAGGTGAAGTTCCTGATCGACGCCAATGGCATCCTGCACGTCAGCGCGCGCGAGCAGCGCAGCGGTAAAGAGGCCGAGGTCGAGGTAAAGCCCACCTATGGCCTGACCGATGAGCAGGTAGAAGATATGATCCTCTCCTCGTTCGACAACGCCGAAGAGGATATCCGCCAGCGCCAGGTGATCGAAGCGAAGAATGAGGCTGAGACAATTCTAGCCGCGGTGGAGAAGGGCCGGAAGCACGAGGCGTGGCAGCAGCTGTCTGCCGATGAGATCGGAAAGATCGAGCAGACCGAGGACGAGCTGAAGGCTTCGGTGATGGGTGATGACTATAAGATCATCCGCTCAGCGATTGAGCGGCTGGATCAGGCGACGCGCAGGTTCGCGGAGCTGATGATGGATTCCGCTGTGACCGGAGCGCTCGGCGGCAAGACGATGAAGGCCGCGGGTGAGAGCATAGGAGAGGGACCAACGGCGCCGCATCCATTCGCCAAAGCGCAGGTATTGAGCGCAGCGGAGGAGACGGCGGCGATTGAAGATTCACTGAAGCAAGAGGCTACGGCCGGAGAGTCGACGGAAGATTAAGAGATGAGTGAGATGAACAAGGACCAGGTAGTAGATCTTTCAAAGCCGGCTGGCGAAGGCATGGTGCGCGTAACCTTTCTGCCGGAGGGCCGGACAGTAGAGTTCCCCTTCGATTCGCTTCCCTACGAGGGGCACGGCGAGCCCATGTCCTTTCTGGATGTCGCCGAAAACTATGACATCTTTCTAGACCACGCCTGTGGCGGAGTCTGCGCATGCACAACCTGCCATATCTGGGTAAAAGAGGGAGAGAAAGGGATCAGCGAACCGGAGGACAAGGAGCTGGACCGCATGGAGACCGCCGCCGATGTTCAGTTGAACTCGCGTCTCGGATGCCAGGCTATTATCGAAAAGCCCGGAACCTATGTTGTGGAGATTCCCAAGTGGAATCGAAACTACGTACAGGAAGGCAAGCCCGTAGCAGTCAAAAAAGATTAACTTCAACCGGCGCTCGACGCTGATGCGAATCAAGGAGAACGATATGCCGCGTGAGATCGATTGGACGGACGCAGAAGAGATTGGAATCCTGCTGCAGGAGAAGTACCCGGAGATTGACCCGTACTCGGTAAGGTTTACCGATCTGCACAGATATGTCATCGAGCTACCCGGGTTTGTAGGGGATCCGGCGAAGTCGAACGAGGGAATTCTTGAGGCCATCCAGGCCGCTTGGCACGAGGAGTACGAGGACGCGAAGTAAAGAAAAGCACTACGATGCCAGATCTGGTGTGAAGTAGCGTTCAGATTCCACAGAAGAGGCCCCGGTGATCTGCCGGGGCCTCTTGCATGAAAAGATTCGTCCTCAGATCTCAAGAGGGCTGAATGGCGAGCGTATCGGCGAGCTTGAAGCGCACGACCGACTCGGAAGGAATATCAATGTCGCCGTTGCCGGTGAGGCCTGCTGCCGCGGTACCTGCTCCTCCGCCGGCC
>DATHJA010000184.1:0-5470 GCA_035316475.1 Edaphobacter sp.
GGCAATCTGGATCGGCAGTATGCCCGCTATACCGCTCTGGGACTGGTGGATGATACGGGCGCCCCGATCAGCTTCGCCGGATTGGATGGAAATGCTCACATGTGGTCGCTGACGCTGAACCCGATGTACACGTACTACCAGAGTGACGCGCTTGGGGCGTATGTAATCGGCGGCGGTGGCTTCTATCGCAAGACCACGAACTTCACGCTCCCGCAGACCGGCGTATATTGCAGCTTCTTCTACTGCTATCAGTTCACGCAGAACCAGACATTCGATCACTACTCGAACAATGCGGGTGGTGTGAATGGAGGAATCGGATTCACATACCGGCTCTCGCGGTTTGCTTCGCAGAAGCTGTACGCCGAGGCGCGCTACGTGTGGGTGGACAACCAGCCGAGCGCGAATTCGGTGGTCTCGTACTATCCGGAGAACAACAAGCGCACGGGGTATTTCCCGGTTACGGTTGGTCTTCGCTGGTAAAGAGTGTGGGTGGATAGGAAGAGGCCCGGCAGAGCGCCGGGCCTCTTTTTGTGCGTGACTACTTTCGCATGGCGGCTTCGATCTCGGAGGCTTCGTGGGGAAGCTTTTCGATGAGGTCGACGAGCTTGCCGCTGGGGTCGACGTAGAAGACGTCTTCGATGCGGACGCCGAAGCCCTCTTCGGGGAGATAGATTCCGGGCTCGATGGTGAAGACCATACCCTTGTCGAGGGGCTTGGAGTAGTCCCAGGGGTCGTGGACGTTGATGCCGACGAGATGGCCGATGCCATGCACCATGTACTGGCCCAGAGGCTGGCCGTGGAGATCCTTGCCGTGGGCGTTGATGTAGTTGAAGGCGACGGTGTCGAGTGAGTCGGGCTCCTTGTGCTGGGGGTCGTTAATCTTCGACTTGCCGGCGATGAAGGCGGCGGCTGCGGCGCGCTGGGCGCCGAGGACGATGTCGTAGATCTCGCGCTGGCGCGGGGTGAAGTGGCCGTTGACGGGCATGGTGCGGGTGATGTCGGAGGCGTACATGCTGTACTCGCCCGCTTCGTCGATCACGACCGTATCGCCTGACTTCATGGTGCGGGAGTTTTCGCTGTAGTGCAGGGTGGTGGAGTTGGGGCCGGAGCCGACGATGGGAGCATAGCTGGGCCGCTCGCAACCCTCTTCCATCATCTTTGCGAGCTCAACGCCAGCGACGGTGCGCTCGCGGACGCCGGGTTTGATGGAGCGCATTCCGGCGCGCTGGGCGGCTATGGAGGCGTCGGAGGCTTTGCGAAGGAGCTCGAGCTCGGCGGGAGACTTGATTGCGCGAAGGGTCGTGATGGGCTGCGAGACGTCGTTTGCCGGCTCGATGGGAGCGACCCCGAGCGTGGAGGCGGTGAATTCGAGTGCGGCTTTGGCCTGCGCGGAGTCCTTCTCGGCCCATACGTTGCGCAGGCGTGCGCGATCGGCGAGGGCGAGGTTGTTGAGCACGGCAGGCAGCTCGGTCATGGGCATGACCTCGTCGAAGCCGGTGGCCGTGGCTACGCCGGAAGTCGCGGCATCCATCTTGGGGCCGGTGTACTTTTCTACGCGCGAATTGCGCGAGGGGAGGAAGAGGATCTCGCGGTAGGGCTGGGCGGCGCGTCCGCCGAGGCCGCCGGTGCCGGGAGTTTCGGCGACGGCGTCAGCGGAAGGGATGAGGAGCAGGGCGGCTCCAGGTTCGTTCCATCCGGTGAGGTAGTAGAAGTCCTCTTCCTGGCGGTAGGGCATGAAGTCGAGAACGGGCTCTTCGGCAGCGAAGAGGATGGCTACGCCCGACTTCATCTTTTCGGCGAGAGCGACGCGACGCTGGCGGTATTCGGGTTTGGGGACGGAGTCGAGAGCGTGTAAAGAATTACAGGAGATGGCGAGCAAGGCTGCTGCGATCCATATTCGTACCTTCATCTGGCGGTACTCCTAACTACTGATGTGCTGACTGCGCTGGTTCAGCATAGTGAAACGCAGATCCTTCGACTCGCTCAGGATGACACATGCAGGAGATCAATCTTAAATTCCCATCGGATACGGCTTCTCGTGGAACTCCTGGCCGGCGTTTCCGAAGCGCTCGAAGCGTCCCTGCAGCAGGCTGAGCAGGCCGGTGTACCAGTAGCCGAAGACGAAGAGCACGAGGAAGGGTATGGTGAAGTAGTTCTCCGTGGTGATGGCGTACCAAACCGTGGCGGCGAAGTAGCAGCCGATGGCGAGTTCGATCCAGGGGATGATGCCAAGGCGCTTGCGATACTTCCTGGCCTGGCTCTTTTCGCCCTTCTTGTTGACCCGATATTTGGGAGTGCGGGCGAAGGCGGACTTGATGCCGAAGAGGGCCTCGAGGACGGCCTTGGCGTTGGTGATGGTGAGGCCCACGCCCAATGCCATCAGGAAGGGAAGATAGAGGAAGGTCTTGCCCCAGCTTTTGGGGAAGAGCTCTTTCTGCGAGACGAGGTAGAAGCTGGAGATGGACATGGTGCTCGCCATGAAGAGCGGAAGGTCGATCAGCAGCATCTGCAGCAGGCCCTGCCAGCTGCGAATGATCATTGCGGGCATCAGCAGCACGCTGAGGACGATCATCAAGGGGTAGCTGATGTTTGCCGTGAGGTGGTACCAAGCCTCGAGCTTGGTGTGCCAGGGCATGTCGCTCTTCAAAACGCGGGGCAGGATCTTCTTGCCGGTCTGGATGAGCCCTTTAGCCCAGCGCGCCTGCTGGGTCTTGAAGGCAGTCATCTCGATGGGGAGCTCGGCGGGGCACTCGACGTCCTGCAGATATTTGAACTGCCAGCCGTTCATCTGGGCGCGATAGCTCAGGTCGGTATCCTCGGTGAGGGTATCGTGCTGCCAGCCTCCGGCGTTGCCGATGGTCTCGAGGCGCCACATGCCGGCGGTGCCGTTGAAGTTGAAGAAGACTCCGGCGCGGGAGCGGCCTCCGTGCTCGAGGACGAAGTGGCCGTCGAGGAGGATGGCTTCGACCTGGGTAAGGAAGCTGTAGTCGCGGTTGAGGTGCGTCCAGCGCGTCTGCACCATGCCGATCTTGGACTCGGCAAAGTGATGGATGACCTGCATGACCCACTGGGGTGGCGGGACGAAGTCGGCGTCGAAGATGGCGACGAACTCACCGCGTGCGGTCTTCAGCCCGTTGTCGAGGGCGCCTGCCTTGAAGCCATAGCGGTTGGTGCGGTGGATGTAGGTGATGGGCTGCGGGTCCATGCCGGCGAAGCCGATGGCATAACGTTCGACGATCTGTTGGGCGACGACGGTGGTCTCGTCGGTCGAGTCGTCAAGCACCTGGATCTCGAAGCGGTCGCGGGGATAGTTGAGGCGGCAGCAGGCGTCGATAAGGCGGTCGATGACGAACTGCTCGTTGAAGATAGGGAGCTGGATGGTGACGAAGGGAAGCTCGCCCTCAGGCCAGCGTGCAGGCGGCTCATCCCATTTAGAGGCGTTCTTGCGGTTCTTGTAGTAGAGCCAGACGAGCTGGTAGCGGTGAACGCCGTAGAACGCCAGGATGACCATGACGATGAAGTATGGGATCAGCAGCCAGGTGTCGAAGGCGTTCCAGCGATAGAGTCCCTTGAAGGTCTGGTCGAGGTAGTGCGACTTCCAGTAGTGGCTGAAGCCATGGGGAGCCATGAGCAGCCCGAGGGCCGAGATTATCGATGGAAGCGAAAAGGACAGAATACGGCTCCAGCAAAGGCTTAATTCTAATCGAAGCCGATTTTACGTGATGGGTCTCTGAAATGAGGTCATAAATCTAGTTCAGAAACATCGTCCGGTAAAGTGTGTCGCGCTGCACCGGCTTGAAGCCAGCGTCGCGGATGATGCGACGCAGCTCCTCTTCGGTGGTGCAGTTTGAGGTGCCTGCGGCCTTGACGACATTTTCTTCCAGCATGACTGAACCGACGTCGTTGCCGCCGAAGCGGAGACCCATCTGCAGGACTTTGAGGCCCTGGGTGACCCAGCTCGACTGCACGTTTTCGATGTTGTCGAGATACATGCGCGAGATGGCGAGGGTCTTGAGGTATTCGACCGAGGTGGCCTCGTCCCATCCGCGGCCGCCGAGGGCGGTGTTGTTGGGCTGGAAGCTCCAGGGGATGAAGGCGGTGAAGCCCCCGGTCTCCTCCTGCAGGCGGCGGACGACCTCGAAGTGATTCACGCGCTGTTCGAAGGTCTCACCGACGCCAAACATCATGGTTGCTGTGGTTCGCATGCCGAGCTCGTGCGCGGTGCGATGGACATCGACCCAGTCCTGCGTCTTGCACTTGAGGCGCGCGATGCGGTGGCGGACCTCGTCGTCGAGGATCTCGGCGCCGCCGCCGGGGATGGACTGCAGTCCCGCATCGCGCAGGCGGACAATGGTGTCGCGCAGGCTCAGCTCAGAGTACTCGGCGATGGCGAGGATCTCGCTCGCGGAGAGGCAGTGCAGCCAGATGTCGGGGAAGCGGTCCTTGATGCCGCGGAAGAGCCGCTCGAACCAGTCGATCTTGAGGTCGGGATGCAGGCCGCCCTGCATGAGCACACCGGTGCCGCCCATCTCGAGGGTCTCGGCGATCTTCTGGTAGATGGTCTCGAAGTCGAGGATGTAGCCCTCGGCGGCCATCTTGCCCTTGAGCGGACGATAAAAAGCACAAAACGTGCAGTATTCGGTGCAGAAGTTCGTGTAGTTGATATTGCGGTCGATGATGTAGCTGACCACGCCCTCTGGATGCAGGCGGCGGCGGATCGCATCGGCTTCCATGCCGATGCCGATCAGGTCGTCGCTTCTGAAGCAGTCGAGCGCTTGTTCGCGGCTGATTCCCATAGGGTCATTTTACGCTCAGAACGGAGGTGCTACTACTTTCGGAGGAGGAGGCCGAGGATGACGATCAGCAGAACCGTGATGACGCTGACGCCGAGCCTGATCCATAGGTTGAGCGTGCCGACACGCTCTTCCAGAGCCTTGATCCGGTGGTCGGACTGATCGAGTGAGCCGCGGAGATGGCGGACGTCATCGCCTACGCTTGCAATCTGGGCACTCTGCTCCTGGAGCTGACGATAGAGTCCGGCATGGGCCTTGGTGACCTGGCCGAGGTCGGCCTGGACGCCTTCGGACATGGCTGCGAGCGCGGCGACGTTGGCCTGCTCGTTGGCATTCTTTGACGAAAAGTAGCGATCGGCCATGGGGATCAGCCGCGCCGCATGGGGCAATAATTCGACGAGCTGCATCAATACACGAGGCCACATCGTTCGGTTGGGTCCTACCTTTCGCTTAGACGCTGGCTGCGCATCCTGTGCATGGCCAGCGCGATGCCGGTCGCGAGCAGAAGGACGGTCAGGATGCACTGCGACCATAAACAGTAGATGCACCATTTCTCGAGAACGAAGGCCTCGAGGTAGCTCAAAAAGCAGGCACTGAGGAAGCCGATGAGCGAGGCCTGGAAGGCAAGCCACCACCAGCCGGCCAGGGCGAGCGCGGCGATGACGATGTAGCCTGCG
>DATHJA010000185.1:0-2907 GCA_035316475.1 Edaphobacter sp.
CCTTGTACTCCGTTGCCACTCCGCGCACTGCGGCTTTATCGATAGTTGCTGTTGCCATTGCCGGCACCTCATTCCAGATTAGAGAACGTTACGAACTGTCACAGGATACCATTCTGGGCTGTATTTTCGTGGTATATAGCCTCGCTTGCTGCACCATTGTTCATCCCGTAGTAAAGGCTCTAACTCTCTGCATTCGGGTGCGGCTGCCGTACTGCGAGGCTCAGTGCCGCCGCACACAAGGCCAGCCCGCCAACCGCATACAACCCACCTGCGAAGCTGTGCGTGGCATCCCGTAGCCTACCGGTCATATAAGGGCCGGAGAATCCGCCGAGGCCGCCGAGGGTCGTGATCATGGCTACGCCGCCGGCTGCGGCTGCGCCCTCCACCATGCGTGTCATCAGAGCCCAGAATGGCCCCATCGTGCTCCATAGTCCTATGGACGCGATACAGAGAGCGCAGAGGGCCACGGCAACATTGGGGGCGACCGCCGTCCAGGCGAACCCAATTGCAGTGAGCGCCATGCATCCGGCCAGGTGACCGCGCCGCTCATTCCACCTATCCGAGCTCCAGCCGATGATGACCGTAAAGATCGCTGCCAGAACGTAGGGCACAGTCGCGTACCGCGCAATCAGGCTGGCATCCGCTCCGGCAACGTGGCCGACTGCGCCACCGGCGAGGCTGTTCAGTATTAAAGGCATCCACAGGTTAACGATGTAAACGCCGATCTGGATGATGACGTAGACGCCGGCCAGCATCCATACCACCGGCATTTTGAAGACGTCGAGGAAGGCATGGTGTTCACCGGCTCCGTAGAGGGCCCGGTCCCGCTCCAGTTCGCGTTCGAGCCAGAGCTTTTCGTGTGGGTGCAACCACTCTGCCTCTTCGGGACCATCCTTGAGGACAAACAAGACGGAGATGCCGAGCAGGATGGTCGGTATGCCTTCGGCGAGAAAGAGCCACTGCCATCCGCTCAGGCCGCCGATGCCGTCAAGCTTCAATAGTGCGCTTGAGATGGGGCCGCCGACTACTCCGGCGAGCGAAGTCGCGGTCATGAACTTCGCCACAGCTCGTGCTCGCTCATGAGAGGGGAACCAGAAGGTCAAATAGAGCAACATACCGGGAACGAAGCCGGCCTCGGCTACTCCAAGCAGAAAGCGCAGTGCATAGAAGGAGAGCGGAGTATGGATGAACATCATGCAGGCGGCGACGATGCCCCACGTGATCATGATCCGAGCGATCCAGAGGCGCGTGCCGACCCGCCTGAGCACAAGGTTGCTGGGTATGTCGAACAGCGCGTAGCCGAGGAAGAATATTCCCGCGCCCGTTCCATAGACCGTATTGCTGAAGTGCAACTGCCGCTTCATGTCCATGGCGGCAAATCCGACGTTGACGCGGTCTATAAAGGCCACGATGTAGAGCAGAAAGAGGTAGGGAATGAGCCGCCGGGTGATCTTCGCATACAACGCCCGTCCATCCACGGCCTCAGTCTGAATCATCACACCACTTTATCTTGCTTCCTCTTTCGCTTGAGGGCCGATTCAGACCTTTTCGGCTGTGAGCAGCTTTTGCTTCCGCTCGACGCCCCATCGATAGCCTGTCAGACTGCCGTCCTTGCCCACGACGCGGTGGCAGGGCACGATCACGGCTACGGGGTTTGCAGCGCATGCTCCGGCTATGGCCCGCACCGACTTCGGGGAGCCGAGTTCCCGGGCGAGCTCCGAATAGCTGCGCGTCTCTCCGCGTGGGATCTGCTGGAGGGCCTTCCAGACTCGCTGTTGAAAGACTGTGGCCCGGACGTCGAGCGGGAAGGTCGCGGCCAGGGGATGCTCGGTCATCTGGCTCGTCACGAAGGCCACTGCCTCGGCGAGCCATCCGGTGTTTCCCCTGGCTGCCACGAGTTGCGCCTTATTGAATCGCTCGCGCAGGCCAGCTGCGAGCTCGGTGTCGTCCCTGCCAAAGGCGATGGAGCAGATGCCTACGTCTGTTGTCGCCACCAGCATTCGCCCCAGCGGACTGGGAGCCGTGGTGTAGCGGATGAGCAGGCCCGCACCACCCTCCCGCATCACGCGTGGGGTCATTCCGAGAGACGCGCCGCTCTTTTCGTAGAGCCTGCTGCTGGAGCCGTAGCCAGCCTCATAGATCGCATCGGTGATGCGGGTCTTCGGCTGGCGCACCTTGTCCTTGAACTTCGCGAGACGAGCCTCCTTCGCGAACTGCCCCGGACTTACGCCGAGGACACGCTTGAATCCGCGCAGGATCGTCAGCCGGCCGACGCCCGTTGCCTTTGCCACATCGGCCAGCCGCGTCCGCTCGTCGGCATGATCCTTCAGGTACTCCGTTACCGCGGCGATCGCTCCGGCTTGCGGGTCTGGCTTGGCGGTGGTGCGCTCGGGCTCACACCGTTTGCAGGCCCTGTATCCCGCCGACTCAGCCGCCGCCGTGGTGGGGAAGAAGGTCACATTCTTTCGCGTGGGCCTTCGGCTGGGACAGCTGGGCTTGCAGTAGACCCGCGTCGACTTCACCGCATAGAAGAACTGGCCGTCCGCGCTGGAATCACGCTCCAGCACCTGCTGCCACTGTTTGCCGGGGAAGAGGCTGGGAACATGATTTGTGCGGGTCATCCTTCCAGTATCCTCCCATGTGCCTGCGTACCGCTACACTCCGATTTGTTCAAGCGAAGTTGAGGTTCCTGTATTCTCACCTCGAACAGGAGATGAACATGCAATTTGTTTTGGTCGCGACTGTCCTCATCGCCAGCCTCATGGCCAACACGGCGCACGCGCAGAGCTCCACCGAACCGCCACAGGGCCAGCACGCGATCCTTTCCGTCCTCGGCAGGGGAGTGCAGATATACACGTGCCAGCAAGCCAACGGTACTCTGGAGTGGGTCTTTCAGGCTCCCGAGGC
>DATHJA010000186.1:0-16038 GCA_035316475.1 Edaphobacter sp.
TTACTCGTTTCCGGTGGTGACGGGGCTGGAGGCGAAGGACCCGCTGTCGCTGCGTGCGGCGCGGATGAAGTTGTATGAAAGGTTTACGGCGGATCTGGATGGAGGCGGCGAAAAGATCTCCACGAAGCTGAGCGAGGTGGACCTGTCGAGCCCGGAGGATGTTCGGGTGGTGGTCCCGGACAAGGACGGCGAGGTGATGGTTCACTTCGGCGAGGATAACTTCCTGGATCGGTATAAGAAGTTTGAGGAGCACCTGCCGGAGTGGAGACAGCAGTATCCTCACCTGGCCTCAGTGGATATGCGGTATGAGCGGCAGGTGGTGCTGGAGATGCAGCCGGGGACCACGGCTCCGATTGTGGGAGAGCAGCAGGCTCAGGAGAGCGGAGAACAGAAGGCACCAGCGGCAGCAGCGTCGGGGAGCGCGGCGAAGGCTACACCGGCACCCCGCGACAGTGCGGCGGCGAGCCGTCGAGAGCTGGCAAAGAAGGCAAACGTGAAGGCGAAGAAGCCGGCTCCGAAGAAGGTTGTGCCTGCGAAGCGTGGTGCTGCTGCGCATAAGGCTTCCGGTCCTTCGGCTTCGATTGAGAAGACGGACGGGAGCTCTTCGGGCATCGCCGCAGTTGCATTGACAGAGGCAGGACCGGGGCCAGGTACGGAAAGAAGGTCTTATACGCCGCAGGTGGTTCATCCATGAAGACGCAGAAGCCGGAGAATCTGATTACGGTGCTGGACGCGGGAAGCACGAAGAGCTGCGTGCTGGTGGCCGAACTGCATGATGGTGTGCTGCGCTATCGCGGGCACGGTATTGAGCCGTCGAAGGGGATGCGCAAGGGGTTGATTGCCGAGCTGGGGCCGGCGGCCGAGGCGATCAATCGCGCGGCGCTGACGGCGGAGCGGACGGCAAAGGCGACGATCGAGACATCGGTTGTGGGGATTGGTGGAACGCATGTGAAGGGAATGAACTCGCGCGGCGGCATCAGTCTGGGAAGTCGGATGCGCGAGATCACGCGCGAAGAGGTGAGGGCGGCGGTGGACCGGGCGCGCAGCGTGGCGCTTCCACCGGACCGCGAGGTGCTGCACCTGCTGCCGCAGGAGTTCATCCTGGACGACCAGCCGGGGATCCATGATCCGATCGGCATGGTGGGCAACAAGCTGGAGGTGAACCTGCACCTTTCGACGTGCTCGGGCGGCGTGGCGCAGAGCGTGATTACGTGCGCGAACAGGGCCGGGCTCGAGGTGATCGACACGGTGTATGAAGGGATTGCCGCAGCGGAGGCTGTGCTGAGTGCCGATGAGCGGGAGCTGGGTGTCTGCATCGCCGATATCGGATCGAGTACGACGGAGCTTGCGGTGTTCTTCGAAGGTTCAGTCGCGCACACGGCGGTGCTGCCGATCGGAGGAGATCACTTCACCAATGACCTCGCGGTGGGACTGCATGTGACGGTCGAAGAGGCCGAGTACCTGAAGAAGACGTACGGTCACTGCGTGGTAACGGCTATTCCGCAATTGAATGAGATTGAAGTGGGTGGCGATCTTACAATCTCGGGCGGCCAGCCTGCGCGGCTGGTGCGGCAGAGGTTTCTGGCAGAGATTCTGGAGCCGCGAGCGCGGGAGCTGTTTACGATGATGCGCGACAACCTGCGCCATGGTGGAGTTCTGGAGGCGCTTGGAGCCGGATGTGTCTTCACCGGAGGCGGCGCGATGATTGCGGGCCTGCTGGATAATGCGGAGAGCCTGCTGCGGGTGCCGGCGAGGATCGGGTATCCGGTGCCGCTCTCGAAGATGCCGGAGGAGCTGGCGAAGCCGGAGTTTTCCGCGTTGATCGGGATGCTGCTTTATACGCACCGCACGCAGGTGAGAAAGGCGAGCGAGGAGCAGGGGCTGCGGGCGAAGCTGAAATCGATCTTTGCAGGAAGCTTCTAGACCTTCGCGGACGGCGAAACGCGCTTCGTGCCAAAGTTGAACCAGCGATGGTACGGGGCGTGGAAAACGTGGATGTTTTGCGAGTAGAGATGATGTGAGAATTGGGGTAGCGAAGGAGTCCTGCATCGATGCCGAATCTGCCTGAAGACGATATCCGTATTCACTATCACGACGAGGTCCCGCGCGGGGCCAGGATCAAGGTGATTGGCGTGGGTGGAGGCGGGAACAACGCCGTCAACCGCATGATTGCGGCCAAGGTAGAGGGCGTCGAATTTATCGCGGCGAATACGGACGTGCAGGCGCTGACGATCTCGAATGCTCCGGTAAAGCTTCAGCTTGGGGTGAAGCTGACGAGCGGCTTGGGCGCGGGCGCGAATCCGGATGTGGGCCGCCGCGCGGCGCTCGAGGATTCGGACAAGATCATCGAGGCGCTCGAGGGCGCGGACATGGTCTTTGTGACCGCTGGCCTCGGCGGGGGAACGGGCACGGGGGCGGCTCCGGTGATCGCCTCGCTGGCGAGCGAGATGGGAGCCCTGACGGTGGCTGTGGTGACGCGGCCGTTCGGTTTCGAGGGCAAGCGGCGCATGATGCAGGCAGAGCGCGGCATGCAGGAGCTGCTCGATTCGGTGGATACGGTGATCGTGATCCCGAATGAGAAGTTGCTGGCCGTGGCCAAGGATGCAGGTTTCTTCGAGAGCTTCCGCATCGCCGACGATGTGCTGCGGCAGGGCGTGCAGGGAATTTCGGACATCATCACGATTCCCGGCGTGATCAACCGTGACTTTGCCGACGTGAAGACGACGATGGCAGGGATGGGGTATGCCGTCATGGGGACGGCGATGCGCTCGGGACAGAACCGTGCGGTGGAGGCGGCGATGGCGGCGATGGCCTCGCCGCTGCTGGAGGCGGGCGCCATCGATGGGGCACGCGGCATCCTGATCAATATTACGGGTTCGAGCAACCTGAAGCTGAGCGAGGTGAACGAGGCCTCGACCATCATCCAGAATGCGGCGCACGAGGACGCGAACATCATCTTCGGCGCAGTGCAGGATGAGACGATGGGCGAAGAGGTGAAGATTACCGTGATCGCCACGGGCTTCAAGCAGCAGGAGATGCCGGCCCGGCGTGAGCGGATGCTGGCGGAGGCGACGCTGCCGACGGTGCGGTATGACGTTCCGATTGAGCCTCGAATTTCGCCGCGGCCTGCGCCTGCGCCGAAGTTTCTGAGTGAGGAGATGGAGCGGCCTTCTGCTCCCATGCCTGTTGCTGTGGAGCCGACGGACTCTGCATCGAAGTCCCGCACCGGGAGGATCGAGGCAGCAAAATCGGCGGAGCAGGCCACTGAGCTGATTCCGTCGGTCTTCGACGACGATTTTTTCCGGAGCCCACAGCCGAGGGCGACGCTCAAGCATCAGTCCGACGACCTGATCCGTGTGGAGACGGGAGTGCATGAGAACGCTTACTTCCCGGAACCGGAGAACGTCCAATCGAATAGCCCGATTGCAGAACCCGGCACGCGCGTTTCCTTTGGGGGAACGGTGCCGGCACAGGCCGACCCCTCGGAGCCGGATGAGCTTGATATTCCAGCCTTTCTGAGGCGCGGTCATTAGGTTCTGTTTCTCGATCCCGGGATGACAAGTAACATGGAAGTAGCATGTTTCATTGAACGGCACATTTTTTAGGATGTTCTCAGGTTTGCCAAACAAACTTGGCAACTTGATTGCTCTTATTCGTGTTGAAGTTAGAAGGAGCTCCTGGGTGTCTAAATGGGTCAGGGTGTTTGGCGGAGTCCTTCTGGGCCTGGTTTTGGGTTCGGGGATTGAGGTCTGGGCAATTACGTCGTCGGGAAGCGTGAAGCATCACTCTTCGGGAACGACGCATGTCTCGGCCAAGGGAAAGGTGTCCAAGACTTCGAAGACGGCTGTGTCGGGTAAGTCGAGCAGATTGAGCAAAACGACCTCTGTACGAGGAGTCAGCTCCAGGCGCGGGCGTGGAGCGCGGACCAGGCTCGCGGTACGGCGGAGCCGCTACTACGAGCACTTCTCTGCCAGCTCTTTTGCAGACAATCTGAGTCTCGGCGATGTGACGGAAGGGGAAGACCCGATCGTCCGGGCGGCGGCGATTGAAGCCCTGGGGAATATGAACGGCACGGCGCTGGCCATCGACCCTTCCAATGGGAGGATTCTGGCGATGGTGAACCAGAAGCTTGCACTCTCCCGGGGCGCTGAACCCTGTTCGACCATCAAGCTGACTGTGGCGCTGGCGGCGCTTGAAGAAGGGATCGTCAAGCGGGATACTCCGGTGAATCTGGGCGGAAGGTATCACCTGACACTGACCGAAGCACTTGCTCATTCCAACAACGCCTACTTCGAAACGCTGGGCCGGTCGCTGGGCTTTGAGCGGGTGAAGCACTACGCCAACGAGTTCGGTCTGGGTGAGCTGGCCGGATATCACATCCAGGGCGAGCAGCTTGGGATCTATCCCGATGAGGTGCTTCCGGCGTCGCTGGGTGGCGTGGGAAGGATGTGTTCCTTTGGCGAAAGCGTCTCGATGACGCCATTGCAGCTGGGGGCGCTTGTCTCGGCGATCGCCAATGGCGGAACGCTTTATTATCTGCAGCACCCTGAGAGCGCGATCGACATTGCAACCTTCCAGCCGAGGGTGAAGCGGCAGCTGAATATCGCGCCTCTGATCCCGGAGATTGTCGACGGAATGGAGGGGGCCGTGATGTACGGTACGGCACGGTCGTTGCGTACGAGCTTCAACCAGTTTCCTGTAATGGGGAAGACCGGGACCTGCTCTAACAATGGAACGCGGTTTGGATGGTTTGGATCGTACGCGGATACTCCCAATGGACGCATCGTGACGGTCTTCTTTCTCGAAGGCGGAAGACCGACCTTTGGACCGAAGGCGGCTGAGTTGACGGGACAGTTCTATCAGGCGCTATGGGATAAGAGCTACTTCCACCCGAAAACACAGCAGGCGACAGGAGTTATTGGGGAATCTGAATAGTCTTCAGGAATCGATCTATCAGAGTGGAGGCCCTGCAATATGCAGGGCTTTCGTTTTTTGGGAGGCCGCGGAGCAGCCACTTTGCCTGCCCGGGCGCAATGGGATAGAAGGGTGGAATGAGAGTTCTCACATCGGCAGAGATGAGCGAGACGGATCGGCAGACGGAACAGGCCTTTGGCATCCCTCTGACGGAGTTGATGGAGGCCGCGGGCATGGCGGTCGCAACATTCGCAAAGAGGCGATACCCGAAGGCCCGTCGGGTAGTGGTGTTGTGTGGGAAGGGAAACAACGGCGGCGACGGAATGGTCGCCGCGCGGCTGCTGGCGGCCTCCGGGATTGCGGTTAACGTTGTGTTGCTGGGCCAGGCGGAGGCCGTCAAGGGTGAGGCTGCGTCCGCGCTGGTCAGGTTGCGGGAGGAGAACGTCATTCTCTACGAGGTCGAGAGTGAGTCTGACCTGAAGAAATCCTTTGACGAGACTGGCCTGACGGATTCGAGTGCGGATCTTCTGTTGGATGCGGTAGTGGGAACGGGATTTCGCCCTCCGCTGCGCGGTCTTGCAGTGACGGCCCGCGACTGGGTACAGGATCTGGCGGTTCCGGTAATTGCAGTCGACGTTCCGAGCGGGTGGGACGCGGATTCGCAGGAGCAGATGGTGGAGGGAGCCTTTCGGGCCGATGGAGTGGTGACGTTTACGGCTCCGAAGCTGGCGCATGTCTTCGGGTATATGACGGCCGGTCCGGTTGTGGTTGCTGGAATCGGCTCGCCAGAAGAGGCGATTCCGGCAGGCGATGGATTGAGTTGGACGGGAGGGGCTAAGTCAGTGGCGGAGAAGCCGCGCGGACCGAACTCGAACAAGGGAAAGTTTGGCCATGTACTGGTGGTGGGGGGAAGCTACGGGACGGCGGGGGCACCGGGGATGGCTTCGCTGGCGGCGTTGAGGACGGGAGCGGGGCTGGTGACGGCGGGAGTCCCGAAGTCTGTGGTCGATTTGGTCGCAGGCGTTGCGCCGGAGCTGATGGTGATGCCTCTGGAGGAGGGGCCAGAGGGCGCCGTTGCAGCGACGAATGTGCAGGGAGAGCATCTGGATGCGTTGCTGAAGCGGATCACAGTTGTGGCGGTGGGTCCGGGGCTCTCGCAGCGTGGAGAGGCGAGCACCGTAGCGCGTGAGCTGGTGGCAAGGACAACCGTGCCGATGGTGGTGGATGCTGACGGTCTGAATGCGTTCGTAGATAGGGATGGTCTGCTGAATGGAGCAGGGAGGACGCTGGTGCTGACGCCGCATCCGGGAGAGATGGCCCGGCTTGCTGGGCTTACGGTAAGGGAGGTCGAAGCGGACCGCATCGGGTTGGCGCGAAGGTTTGCGACCGAGCACAGATTGACTCTGGTGCTGAAGGGGTGGCGAACTCTTGTGGCGCATCCGGATGGACGTATTGCAGTCAACACAACGGGGAACCCGGCGATGTCTAAGGGCGGAAGCGGCGATATTCTGACGGGGATCGTCGCCGCGATGCTGGCTCAGTATCCGGACGATGTAGCTTGCGCGGTCGAGGCGGCGGTCTATCTCCACGGGCTGGCCGCGGATTTCGCAGCGCGGGCGATGGATGAGCACACAGTGCTGGCCACCGATACGGTGATGCACCTTTCGGATGCATTCCGTTACCGCGTGAAGGATGAGGATGGATTGACCTGGATATCTGGACTTCAATAAACAGTCCTGCGGGCTTCAATAACAGCCCTGCGGGTTTCGATACAGCTGGCACCAAACAGAAAGAGGAGAGTGGTGAAGAGTTTTTCTCGTGAGAAGAGATTTCGTACGCGCAGTGTTGCCGGGACGCTGGCGCTGGGAGAGAGGGTCGCCGAGATTCTGTTGCCTGCGCCGAAGCTGGTGGTTCTGCGCGGCGAGGTTGGAGCAGGAAAGACGACTCTGGTGAAGGGGATTGCGGCGGCTCTGGGAGCGGCGACCGAGGAGGATGTGACCAGTCCGACCTTTACCCTGGTGCACGAGTACACAGGGCCGAAGGTGAGGGTGTATCACCTGGATCTGTACCGCCTGGAGACGGAGCGCGAACTGGCGACGCTGGGCCTGGAGGAGATGATCGCAGAGCCGGATGCCCTTGTACTGGTGGAGTGGGGAGAGCGATTCGAGAGCGTTGTCTCGCGTATGGACGCGGAGATCGCGATGGAGCACGGCGAAGGCGATGAGCGCGGAATGATGGTGCGCTGGAACTGACAAGCCGCGGCAGGGAGATGGATCTCCCCGCCGCATGGTCGCAGACCTAGGAGATGACGGCGCCTCCGTCGATGACGACGATTTGACCGGTGGTGAATCCAGACTGCATGAGGTAGAGGTAGGTCTCGGCGATGTCTTCCGGTACGCCGATGCGCCCGACGGGCAACTTCTTCGCGGTATCGGTGTACATGGCTTCACGCTCTTCTTCGGACATTCCACTCCACAACGGAGTCTTCACCACGCCCGCGCAGACGGCGTTGACGCGGATGGGTGCCAGATCGAGAGCAAGGCCGCGAGTCAGTGATTCGACAGCGCCAGCAACGGCTGAGGTGAGCGCCCATCCTTTCCAGGGACGAATCGCGACGATGCCATTGGTGAGGGTGATGGAGCCGCCGGGACGGATGTGTGGTGCAGCGGCTTTGGTGGAGAGATAGAGTCCCCAGAAACGGACTTCAAAGGCCTGCCTCGCCTGCTCAGAGGTAGGGTTGAAGGCAGGTGCTGTATCTCCTGCGGTGACAATGAGATGATCCAGGCCATTGAGACCGGTAAAGAAGCGGTTGAGGGAGGCTTCGTCGGTGACGTCGACCGTGGCGCCGGTCACTCCGGATGGCAGCTCGGAGAGCGCTTTGTCGACGTTGGCCTGGCTGCGTGAGGCAATAACGACCTGAGCGCCTGCGTTTACGGCTGCGCGTGCCGTCGCGAATCCGAATCCCGAGGTTCCGCCAAGGATGACGACCTTCTTCCCATTCAGCTTGTCTGTGTTCATTTTTGTGTTCATTTTTGAGGGCTCCTTCGTGATAGCCGGAGTTATAGATGGGTGGATCTCAGTTGCGAACCATGCATAATGTTCATGATGACCATGCGTTGGAAGCAAATTCGACAGGCCGATCTGAACCTGCTGGTCGCTTTCGCGGTTTTTGCGGAAGAGCTGAATGTGACAGCAGCGGCGAAGAGACTCTTGCTGAGCCAGTCGGCAGCGAGCCGGACACTGGATCGTTTGCGGATCTTATTGGGCGACGATCTGATGGTACGAGGACCCGGAGGCTATCAGCTCACTCCTGTGGGAGCTCGCCTTCAGGCAGAACTGAACAAGTTGCTGCCGCAAATGGAGAGCCTGCTCGGCAGGCCGCAGTTTGACCCGAAGACGGAGGAAGCGGTCTTTCGTTTGATAGGACCGGATAATATCTGTTCGGTTCTGGGGAGTTTGCTCTGCAAGAAGATTCTGCCGCGGGCTCCAGAGATACGGATTAACTTCGTTCCCTGGAGCGAGGATGCATTTGTGGGACTGGATCATGGCCGGGTCGATCTGGTGCTCTCCAATGATGATGTGCTGGTGCCGTCGCATCTGGAGTCGAAGGTGCTCTACCGCGAGAGGTGGTTCTGCATTGTTGATGCTGAAAATCGCCTGCCTGAGCGGCTCACACTGGAGCGGTATCTGGCTCAGGAGCATGTCATCGTATCCCTGCTGGCCGATATACAGACGATTCCGGATAAACGGCTGGCGACCTTAGGACATAGCCGTCAATCCAGAATTCGGATTCCCTATTTTGGTGCTGCGCTTGAATGTATTGCAGGAACAAAGCTGGTTTTGACGGCGACCTCAGGCGTGGCGCGTGTCGCCCGGGGACGGAAGGACCTTCGCGTGATCGCGGCACCGAAGGAGATAACAGGCTTTTCCTTTCAGGCGGTCTGGCATCCACGGCTTTCGAGCGATCCGGCGCATATGTGGCTACGAGAGCAGATCTTTACCCTGGCTGCGAACGAGATGGCGGAGTCATGATATTGCGGGTTTTGTGGATGACAAAGCAATGAAGGATGGAATGAAAAAGAGAGCCCGGTTCGGGCTCTCTTTTTTGCCAGGTGAATGCGAGTGCGCAATCAGTACTTCGGCATCGTGGGGTCGATCTTCTCGGCCCAGGCCAGAATGCCTCCGGTGAGATTGTGGACATTGGTGAAGCCGGCGGCCTTGAGGGCGAGTGCGGCTTTCTGGCTGCGGGCTCCTGAGCGGCAGTGGACGATTACCTCGTCGTTCTTGTGATCGGCGATCTCATTGATGCGCGATTCAATCGTGCCGACCGGGATCAGTGGAGCGCCGAGGTTCGCGATGGGGTACTCGTGGGGCTCGCGGACGTCGAGCACGAAGATGTTAGCCTTGGCGTCGAGCTTCTTCTTGAGTTGCTCGACGGTGATCTGCGGGATGCCGTCCACGACAGGCGCATCAGCGACGGCCTTGTCGCGGGAGACTTCGAGCGGGCCTACCGTGGTGGGCTTCTCGATGCCGCAGAACTGGTCGTAGTCGATCAGCTCGGTGACAGTGGGGTGCGTGCCGCAGGCGGGGCAGTCGGGGTTCTTGCGCAGCTTGAGGGTGCGGAAGTTCATGCCGAGCGCATCGACGAGGAGCAGACGACCAATCAGCGGTTCGCCGATTCCAAGGATGAGCTTGATGACTTCAGTGGCCTGGATGACGCCAACGAGTCCGGGGAGGATGCCGAGGACTCCGCCCTCGGCGCACGAGGGGACGAGGCCGGGCGGTGGCGGCTCCGGGTAGAGGCAGCGATAGCACGGACCTTCCTCTGTGGCGAAGACGGATGCCTGACCCTCGAAGCGGAAGATGGAGCCGTAGGCGTTGGGCTTGCCGGTAAGCACGCAGGCATCGTTGACCAGGTAGCGGGTCTGGAAGTTGTCGGTGCCATCGGCGATGACATCGTAGTCCTTGAAGATCTCGAGGGCGTTGGCCGAGGTCAGCATCGTGTTGTGCTTGACAATGTTGACGTTTTTATTCAGGCCCTTGAGCATCAGCTCGGCGGAGTCGACCTTGAGCATGCCGACGGTGGACTGGGAGTGGATGATCTGGCGCTGCAGGTTCGACTCGTCGACTACGTCGAAATCAATGAGGCCGATGGTTCCGACGCCCGCGGCGGCGAGGTAGAGCGCCATTGGGGCGCCGAGGCCTCCAGTGCCGACGCAGAGGACCTTCGCGGCCTTCAGCTTCTGCTGGCCTTCCATGCCGACCTCGGGAAGGATAAGGTGGCGGGAGTAACGTGCGATCTCTTCGTTAGAGAGCTTCGGGAGCTGAACGGCTTCTTCGATGGCTGTTGGCATGGCTTTCCTTCTTCTTATTCTAGATGCTTTGGCACCGCAATCGGCTCAGTGTTGATTTCGATGCATTGCTGGTCCGGTAAGTCATTGGCTTCGATGGAATTCCGGTCAATGCAAACGAATACAGGGATTCTTCGGCTTCGCCTCAGAAAGATGGCCTATTTCTACCACTGAATTTTTTGCAGAGGGAATGGAACTAGAGGAGGGAACAACAGGTACAACAACCACCAGCGATGGAAGGGATGATGGTGAGCTCGTCGGTCGTGGCGACGGTGGTGGCTTCTTTCTCTGGCAGGTAACGGAGGTCTTCGTCGTTGAGGTAGACGTTGACGAAGGAGCGGAGCTTGCCCTCGGTGTTGAAGAGCTGCTGCTGAAGCTCGGGATACTGGCTGGTGAGGTTGGTGAAGACCTCGGCGACTGTCGCGCCTGGGACTGCGACGGTCTCGGCTCCAGAGGTAAAAGCCCGGAGCGGCGTTGGGATGTGGATGTTCATGCCTGACCTTTCTGTTGGGAGACCTGCTCGGCGACGTCGATTTCGACGGGTTGGTCTTCAAACTTCTTGTCTTCCTCGCTGGTTCCGGTGAGGAGGAAGGAGTTGGTGATGGCGGCGTTGCCCTTTTCGACCGCGGTGATGACGTAGGAGCAGCCGATCCAATGGGCCTCGGCGAAGTCGGTGGGGGACCACTGTGCGGGATGGTCGGGGTGAGAGTGGTAGAAGCCCACGATGTCGAGACCGAGGCCGCGTGCCTGGCGCTGGATCTTGACCAGCTCCTGCGGGGCGATGTTGTAGCGGTTATGCGCGGAGTCGGTGCGGGTGTTGCCTGCACGCACGATCTGGTGGACGTGGTTGCCGTCGGCGTCGGATTTGCCGAGGAGCACGCCGCAGCACTCGTGCGGGTAGGTCTCCTCGCCGTGGGCGCGCAGCGCTTCGTAGTTGGCGTAGTCGATGTGCAGCATAGGTCTTAGTCCTGCTCCTGCCAGAAACGGTCGCTCATGTACTTTTCCGATGAGTCGGGGAGGATGGTGACGATGACGGCCTCGCGTCCGGCCCGGGCCTCCTGTTCGGCGACCTGGAGCGCGGCAGCGATGGCGGCGGCGGCGGATATGCCGACGAGCAGGCCGTGCTTGCGGCCCAGCGTGCGGGCGGTGCGGTAGGCGACCTCGGTATCCATGTCGATGTTGGCGTCGGCCAGGGCGGAGTCGTAGATGCGGGGCACGATGGCGGTAGCCATGTGCTTCAAGCCCTCGAGACCGTTGAAGGCGGAGTCCGGTTGCATGGAGATGCAACGGATCGCGGGATTCAGCTCTTTCAGGCGGCGTGTGGTCCCCATGAAGGTGCCTGAGGTGCCGAGGCCGGCGACGAAGTGCGTCACCTGTCCCTCAGTCTGCTGCCATATCTCGTTTGCGGTGGTGCGGTAGTGGGCGCGCCAGTTCTCGTCGTTGGAATACTGATCGGCGTAGTAGTAGCGGCCGGGCTCGGCGGCAGCGAGTTCACGGGCCTTGCGAATCGCTCCGTCGGAGCCGTCGGCAGGGCTGGTCCAGACGATGTCCGCTCCATAAGCGGCGAGATACTTTTTGCGCTCAGGCGAGACGTTGGAGGGCATGCAGAGCGTGACCGGAAAGCTGAGAGCGGCACCCAGCATGGCGTAGGCGATGCCGGTATTCCCGCTGGTGGCATCGAGCAAGCCCTTTCCATTGCCGATGAGCCCGCGGTCGAGCGCGTCAGTAACGATGGCCGAGGCCGCACGATCCTTCACGGAGCCCCCAGGATTGGCCCACTCAGCCTTGCCGAGGATCTGAATCCCTGAGGCGGCTTCACCGAGGTGCGCGGTTAGACCGTCCAGACGGATCAGCGGTGTATTGCCGATGCGTTCGAGAATGGTTGAGCCGAGCGGTTTGACGGTGGTGATCATGATTTTCCGGTATGTCGCGCAATCGCAGATTGAAGCTGGCCAGCGGATATGCGACAGTTAACTTCGAGTCTAAATGATGGCACTTATGGCAAAAAAGTCTCCGCAGCGCAGCTTCAACGATGTCCTTTCCGTCCTTGGCGGTCAACGATTTGATGTGGCACCGGCGCAGGATGGTGCAAAGAGGGCGCCGAATGCCATTCAGGTGAGGAAGTATGGGTGCGCGGCAGAGATCGCCGCTGCTCCGGATGGCACGCCGGAGATTCTTTCGCGGCCCGGCATTCTCCTGAACGGCGAGATCGCACGGCTCCTCGATCGCGGCTATCAGAAGTTCTTCAAGACCAGCAAGGTGGAGATTCCCGCAACAGCCGACCACCTGCGCTCACTGCACGAGTTCAGCGAAGAGCTGAAAGAAGCGATGGGAGCGACCAGCCTTTACAATGAGTCTCTGGGAACGACCAGCGATCTCTATCAGTACGACCGTGTGCGAGGACGAGAGTAGCGGAGCTATCGTCGGCGGCTTTGCTCGCGCTGGATCTCGCGGTAAGCCTCACTTTTGCCGATGCCTCGTTCGCGGGCGACACGTTTCAGCGCGTCCTTTTCTGACAAAGATTCAGACAGCATGAGGGCTGCAACCTCGTCGGCGATGCTGCGTGCCTGTGCTGCGGACTCCTGCTGAACGGGCGAGAAGAGCAGCACCATCTCGCCACGAATCGATGGCCGTCCGGTAAGCTGTGTTCGTAGATCTGATACCGTACCGCGCAAAAACTCCTCATGCATCTTCGTCAATTCGCGAGCGATCGCAATCGACTGTGACCCGCTGAAGATCGTCTCAATATCTGCCAACGCGTCGAGGATGCGGTGCGGAGTCTCATAGAAGATGTGCGTTACCCCATCGCGGGGAAGCTGTTCAAGCGCGGTGCGGCGCTGGCCCTCTTTAGACGGAAGGAAGCCGTGGAAGGCGAAGGTTTCGGTCGCTAGGCCGCTGGCGATCAGCGCGTTGATGGCGGCGTTGGCCCCGGGGATGGGGTATATGGGAACTCCGGCGGCGATAGCGGCAGTGACAAGCTCGTGGCCGGGATCAGCGATGCCCGGAGTTCCGGCGTCGGAGACGACCGCAATACGCGAGCCCTGCTTCAGTTGCTCGAGAAGCTCTTCGGCGCGCAGGCCCTCGTTGTGCAGGTGGTAACTGACGGTAGGGGTACGGATGCCGAAGTGGTTGAGCAGCTTCTGTGTCTGACGCGTATCCTCGCAGGCGATGCGATCAGCCGAGCGGAGCACGCGGAGCGCCCGGAGGGTGATGTCCTCGAGGTTGCCGATCGGGGTGGCGACAAGATAGAGACCGGGGGCAAGCGGAGGATCGTGGCTGGGCAGCGCAGCGCCATGGTCACTGGAAGGCATTGTTACTCGGAACGCTCCTGCTGGCGCAGACGGCGACGGGTGTTGATCAGCCCCATCGAGTGAGCGAGATTCTGCGGAGTGATGATGCCGACGATGCGGTTGCCTTCGAGGATGGGAACCAGTTGTGCGCCTTGTCCCGACATGATGCGGCGAAGGGTCTTAACAAGGGAGTCGTCCGGCTGGGCGATCTGGAAGGAGCGGGTCATCACTCCCTGAACGTAGCCGTTGCCATCGGACTGAAGCGCTTCGACGATGCCCTGGCGAGAGACGGCTCCCACGAGGTTGCTTCCACGCACGACAGGGAAGACATCTTGCAGAGTATGGACGGAGCGCTGTAGCGCCTCCTCGAGAGTGTCCGAGGCGGAGAGGGTGCTGAAGTCGGTCAGCATGACATCGCGCATCAGAACCGGGTCGTTCTCCGAGCTCAGCATAAGGTTCGAATCGTCCATGTGGGCTCCGATGAAGACGAAGCCGCCGATCATGATGAGCCACGTGTTGGGGAGGATGCAGCCGGCGATGGCGAGCAGCACACCGATGATCTGGCCCAGGCTGGCGGCGGCTCGGCTCCCCTTGAGCGCGCCATGGCTGCGGGAGAACTCGCCGCGGAAGATGCGGCCTCCGTCTAGCGGAGCGGCGGGGAGAAGATTGATGGCGGCAAGCAGCAGGTTGACCCAGACGAGCGCGCGAAGAAGATGCGCTGGCGTAAGCCAGGGACGCTCGAGAAGATTAATCTCAGGCGCGACTGTAAGGATGACCGCGCCGAGAAAGAGCCCGAAGAAGAGGTTGATAAACGGACCGACGAGGCCAAGCCCCTTGCCGACCGCGGGGGTCGCTGCGCGCTCTGTGGCCTCAGAGGTTGCGTATTGCTGAAGGCCTCCGGTCGGCAGAAGAAGGATGCTGCGCAGATCGAGGTTGTACCAGGCAGCGGCGATGGCCCGGCCGATTTCGCGCACGATCACTGCGAGCAAAAGGATCACCCAGAGCGCAAAGCCGCGCGCCCCCGTGGATCCGGAGACCGACGAGTAGCTGATGGAGAGACCGAGCAGCAGAAGGAAGAAGGTGTGGATACGTATCTCTACACCAAGGAACCTGCCGATCGAGAAGGACCACGCGCGCATGCTTATGATTGTATGCGCTGGCTTTGGAGCGGGGAGAAGATGCGCGTTATTGCAGGAAGATTTCGTTCGCGGGCGTTGTCGGCGCCCAAGGGAATGAAGACGAGGCCGACGAGCGACCGGCTGCGCGAGACATTGTTCAATGTGATCGCCTCGCGGATCGAAGGCGCGCGGTTTGTGGACCTTTATGCGGGATCGGGTGCGGTGGGGATCGAGGCGATCAGCCGAGATGCTGGGTTCGTGTGGTTCGCAGAGAGCGCTCCGGCGGCGGTGAAGGCGATTCGGGAGAATCTTGCTGCGCTGAAGATTGTGGATGGCTACAGCATTGAAGGGCGTGGTGCGGCGGTCCTGCTCGAAGAGCTTGCGCGGCGACGAGAGAAGGTGGATCTGATCTTTCTCGATCCACCTTACGAGGCCGAACAGGAGTACCGGCGCACACTCGAGTTTCTCGGCTCGCGATGGCAGGATCTCCTGGCAGAGGATGCGCGAGTGATCGCGGAGCATCGCAGCAAGGTGAATCTCGAGGAGGACTATGGCGCGCTCGGCAAAGTGCGTGTGCTGAAGCAGGGGGACGCCGCTCTCAGCTTTTTTGCAGTGCGGCCGGAGTCATAAGCGGGGCCCTAGCACCTGGAAGGCATCCACTTACAATTAACTCATGCGTGAAGCCACCAGGATCATCCGCTCGACACTCACTCGCGCCGCCGCCGGCGAGCCTCTTCACGCCGGCCCTGTCTTTGCTGCTCCGTACCATGCTCCCGGCGATCCTTCCTCGATCCCGTACACCTATGCCCGCTCGCACAACCCCACCTGGACGCACCTGGAGAAGGCGATTGGCCAGATGGAGTCGGGCGAGGGTTATCGAGCCTCTGCTCTCGTCTTCGCCTCCGGTATGGCCGCCTGTACAGCCGTCTTCGGAGCTATTCTCTGCCCCGGCGATGCCGTTGTGCTTCCTTCCAATGCCTACTATGCTGCCCGCGTCCTCGCGCAGGAGTACTTCGCCAAGATGGGTGTTCAGGTGCGCCTCGCTCCCACTGCTAACAACGCGCAGGGGGAACATCTCGAAGGCGCGAAGCTCCTCTGGATCGAGACTCCCAGCAACCCCACGATGGATATCTGCGACATCGCCACGCTCGCGGAGGCCGCACATAAAGCTGGTGCACTCGTTGCTGTCGATAACACGACTCCTACGCCGCTCGGCCAGCTGCCGCTTGCTCTCGGCGCGGATCTCTCCGTGGCCTCCGACACCAAGTCGATGACCGGCCACAGCGACATCCTCGTCGGCCACGTCGCTGTCCGCGATCTCGAGCTGCGGCAGAAGATCGACCAGTGGCGCACGCTCACCGGAGG
>DATHJA010000187.1:0-4778 GCA_035316475.1 Edaphobacter sp.
ATCTCGGCCCCGGCCTCGCGGTTTCTGAAGGAGCATTATTCTTCGTACTCGAAGTCGGTCGTTCTGTGCGCCCGGAAGATAGGCGAGCTTCTGAGCACGTCGGAAGAGATTGCAGCGCAGAGCGCGTAATTCTCAAAGTCTGTTCAAAAAAGTTTCCTTTTTAGGGATTCAGTCCTGTTTCGTCTCGCACTTTTCGTATGCTAATCTTGCAAATCATATTGCGTAATATGCAATATTAAATTTGACCCAGCACAGGCGGAGACAGGAGAAGCATGCGGAATCCCATTCTTGATTTTGAGATCGAGACATCGCAGTTGCAGTACATCGGCCAGGGGTTGCAGAGGCCGGAGTGCATTCTTGCGGAGAGAGACGGTACGTTATGGTCCGCGGACTCGCGAGGCGGGGTTGTACGGCTGCGTCACGACGGCACGCAGGAGATTATTACGCAAAAGATCTCATCTCACTTTTCCGAAGCGGAGAGTGAAGCTACGCGATACCTGACGGGAACTCTGCCGAATGGACTCGCCTT
Organism: Edaphobacter sp.; assembly: GCA_035316475.1. Classification (GTDB taxonomy): domain Bacteria; phylum Acidobacteriota; class Terriglobia; order Terriglobales; family Acidobacteriaceae; genus Edaphobacter. Next base: position 530 of record DATHJA010000187.1, read on the forward strand.
TGCGGCCAATGGAGACATCCTGATCTCGAACTTCGGGACGGACCGGCTGGAGGTGATGACGCGTACTGGGGAGTCGAAGGTGCTGGCGGACAGCATCGATGGAGAGGCGATCGGCAAGGTTAACTTTGTCCTGCGCGACTCCAAGGGGCGCATCTGGATCACGGTCTCGACACGGATCAAAAACTGGATGCATGCGCTCAAGCCGGATTTGCCGGATGGATACATTGCGCGGTATGTCGATGGGAAGTTTCACATTGTGGCCGACGGATTTCATTTCACGAACGAGATCCGCATGGATGCCCGCGAGGAGTACATGTATGTGGTCGAGACGACCGGCGGCTGCATCAGCCGCTTGCGCGTTCATGACGATGGGTCGCTAGGAGAGCGGGAAGTCTTCGGGCCGTCGAGCCTGGGCAGGGGAGCGTGGCCGGATGGAATCGCCTTTGACAGCTTCGGCAATCTCTGGGGAACCTGTGTGTATTCGGACAAGCTGTTTGTACTGACTCCGGAGGGTGATCTGCGCGTTCTTCTGGATGAAGGAGATCCGCAAAAAGTAGAAGCGCTCGAGAGACAGTTCTTCGCCGGTGCGGTTACGCAGGACGTCCTGTTCGCAACGGGGCAGGGCGTTGCGCCGTGGATGGCGAGCGTGACCTTTGGAGGGCCCGACCTTCAGACGGCGTATATCGGTTCGTTGAGGGCTTCAAGGATTCCTTACTTCCGCGCTCCTGTTCCGGGCCTGCCGATGGTGCATTGGAACGAGCTGTAATGAGCTTTTGCGATGCGCCGTCTAGGGCGCGGCATCGATGGTCTTGCTGGCCAGCATGGAGATGACCGCCTCCTGAACGGCCTCAAGTGAGGTGTAGCGAGGAGCATAGTCGAGCAGCTTGCGGGCCTTCGCGATGCTGCAATTGGGAGAATGAGCGATGTGGTCCCAGGTTGCGCGCGCATCTTTTTCGCTCACCGTTTCCTTCCATTGTTCCCATGGCAGGAGGGTAAGGTTAGCCGGGCGGCCAAACCAGGCGGCCATGCGCTCGGCGAAGCCACGAAGCGTGATGGCTGCCGGTGAGACGACGTGAAAGCTCTCTCCCAGGGCGACGCTTCTATACGCGATGGCTTGCAGGAATGCCTGCGCGACATCGTCGGCGTGGACGTGATGCACGGTCTCCATCCCGAGGTTGGGGAGAGTCAGTGTGTCTCCCGTGGCGAGAGCGGAGAAGATGGCGGGGTTGAAGTTTCCTTGAGGATTGATCGGATTCCATCCCACTCCAACCAGATGGCCGGGATGAAGAATTGTCGTGGGAAACGAATCTCGCCGGGCCGTGGAGAGAAGAAACTGCTCGATGGCGTGCTTCCGTATTCCGTATTCGCCGAATGGAGAGCGGACGGCCTCTTCGGTTGTGGGGACCTCGCGGCTGTGACCGTGGACCCAGATGGTTCCGCAGTGGAGGAGATGGTCGATTCGTCCCTGCAAGGCATGGATGAGCTGCTGCGCGCTCTCCAGACGGTAGCAGGTCAGGTCGATGACGATTTCGGGATCAAGCGCGGCGATCTTTTCTCCAAAGGTGCCGGAGTTTTCTTCTGCATCGCGGTCGAGCGCGACATGGTGGACTGCCTTCCAGGCTGCATGTGCTCGATAGGGCGTCTTTAATCCTCGGCTGACGCAAAGAACAGTGTGTCCTGCTTCGACGAGCCTTGGTGTGAGGTAGGTACCGATATGACCTGTTCCGCCGATGATGACCAGCCGCATGTGTTTCTTCCTTGAAGACAGCTTAGAGGGAATGTTGTATTTGTAGGGTTCTCTTGACGATGATTTGTTCGGGCCCATATACTTTCGATCAAATTACGCAATTCGTATTGCATAATATGCATTTCGAAGTAAGGATAAAAAGAGATTATGAGTGTTTCAGCCCTTGCCGGTAGGGAGATCCGATCCCAGAGCAGCGAGCTTCGCTTGCATCGCGATGAAGTCTTTCGAGCCGGGCTGCTGAAGCTGCTTGCCATCAAGGATTCGGACATCCGTATCCTGACGCTCGGCCAGAGCCGCGATGCGATAGATAAGGGACTGCATGCCGGCGGTGCGATGTCTGCGGTCGCTCCTTTGGTGTCGCTGTTTTATGGTGGGTTCATTCGCCTGGATGTGGAAAATCCGACGCGGCGCGGGCAGGACATGTTTGTTCTGAGCAAAGGGCATGCGGTGGCCACTCTGGCTTCGATCTACGCAGAGCTGGGCTATATCGAAGAGAAGGTTTTGCGGAACTCGCGCTCCCACACCAGCATTCTGAATGGCCATCCGGGGCCTGTGCTGCCTGGTGTGCAGATTGCAACCGGGCCGATGGGGCAGGGGATTGGAGTCGCAGAGGGATTTGCGATTGCGGGCAAACGTAATCCGCGATTCGACTCGTACTGCATGGTGGGCGATGGAGAGCTTCAGGAGGGTTCCTGCTGGGAGGCCATCATGTACGCCGCCCAACATAGCCTGGATAACTTCTGCGTGCTGGTTGACCGGAACAACGGTCAACTGGACATTCATGATCGAATGCTCTTTCCGATGCCCTCTCTTGAGGAGGTGTTCCGATCTTTCGGATGGAATACGCATAACGTCGATGCGACTCAGTACGACGGTATCGTTGCGGAGTTGAACAGTTTTCGGTTTGGCACCAGAAACGGGCGGCCTACCGTCATTGTGTGCAACTCGAAGAAGGGCTTCGGAGCTTTTTCCGATTTCTTCAACAAGCACAAGGTGACTGTGCCGGAGGCTCTGCTTGAGCAGGAGCTGACGTTGCAGCAACAGCGAAGAGCGGCGCGGGTTGCGGAGTTTCTTGTCTTTCTGGACGAGCTGACCGGCACCGACGGCGATGCGATGCGCGAGCTGCTGCTAGGCGAGGCGGAAAGGATGCATCTGGAGACGGGGAGGTCGTCGGAGGTAGGCTTTCTGGAACCTGTTCCCGGGCCTGTCGTTCTCAAGCGGGCGCCGCGGCGGGATAAGAGGATCCAGTATGATCCCGCAGCGTTGCCGAAGCTGGATCGAAGCAAGAGTTACAGTGCGGCCGAGATCGTGACGGCAGCGATGAAGGTGTTCGCTCGCGACGAGCGCGTTATCTCGATCGACTCCGATCTGGCTTCGACCAGCGGGCTGGAGGCCGGTGTGGGAGGCGCGGATCAGTCGCGCGCCCTGAACGCGGGCGTCGCCGAGGCAAACATGATGCTGATGGCGGAGGGGTTTGCCGCGTTGGGATACAACACATGGTGCAGTACGTTCTGCCCATTCTTCAACTGGCAGGTGTTGAGGAGGATTGCGGTAGGGCATCAGGAGAGAATCGAGGCCATGACGAGCAAAGATGGATGGCTCAGCGAAGGGCATGGGTTGGATATTACGTTTCTGGCGACGGCAGCGAACTTCGAGACGAGGACCAACGGCGCGACGCACATGGGCAATGACGACTCGACGACCTTCGATGCAGTGGCCCATGTGAAGATCATCGATGTCTCGTGTCCGCAGCAGATGCTCTCCATCATGAAGTGGACGATGGAGGGAAACCGCGGCCTGACGTATGTGCGGGTGATGCGGACAGGGTCGGCTGTTTTGTACGGCAGCGACTACGAGTTCGAATATGGACGAGGCCATGTGCTTCGGAACGGTGCGTCGGATCGCGCGATTCTTATCAGCAGCGGACGTGGCGTCCATGAAGCGTTGGCCGCGGCTGAGATCTGCGCGAAGGAAGGCGTCGAGGTAAGAGTGGTCGATATGCCTTCGGTAGACGGGGAACTGCTGATGGAGCTGTACCGGACTGGATTGCCGATGATTTTTGCGGAGCAGAACAACGGCTATCTATGGCAGAACTTCCTGAAGGTGCTTTACCGCCACCGCGACGATACTGCTCTAAAGGGGATGAGCCAGATCTCGGCCATCAACACGCTGGACGGGGGAGGGAACAAACAGTTCATTCATTCGGCCACATACGAGGAGTTGATTGAGGCATTTCAGCTTACCCCGGCGGCTCTCTCGGATGCGGTTCGAAGATTGGTGAAGGGTTAGAAAGAGACAGGTTGCCATGGCTATATCCATCGTTCACGAGAGCACGGTTGAAGAGCTGGACCTTCCCGGAAGAAAGCTGCGCTGGGTTGTTACCGGTGAGAATACTGGTTCGCAATACTGCACGATGGCGGTTATTCGCATTGCGCCCGGGCAGAAGGTTCGCCCTGCCCACTCCCACCCCAATGGGGAAGAGGTGATCTATATTCTCAGCGG
>DATHJA010000188.1:0-13217 GCA_035316475.1 Edaphobacter sp.
GAAGGATCCCTACGGAACCGCTCCCACCTCCATGGCCGTGGCTCCGACCTTCAGCTTCCAGGTGCTGTCCGAGGATGCTCCCGTGGTGATCCCCGACCCGGTCACCGGAATGATGGTTCCGACGAAGACCAACCTCAAGACATATCGGCTGGAAGGGAACCTGGTGCGGAGGGTGATCCAGCCGGGAACGACTCCTCCGGGAGATGCCCATCCCGAGCCTGTCTCAGAGAAGAAGAAAAAGGCAGCTGCCGCCGCGAAGGCGCGTCGCCGTCGCTGACCCCCCTCCCCCTGTTTTGTTGCAAAGTCTTGATTCTATTTTCTTTAGGTCCGGACTTGCTTTGGCGTAGCTTTGCAAAGTATTGAAAATAAACGACAGTCGACATGACATGTTTGTAAAGTATTCATTTAAAACGGAGTAGATGTTTCCTCTAGTTTTCCTCTACTTGTTAAGAATAGCAAGAGGGAAGTAACTAATCGGCAGATTGTAAACGATTGTTTTTGAATGGCTTATGTGGTTTTCAGACTTGACAGCGTTTTCGCGATGCCGAACAGGAATGGTTGAAAGCGAAGTCGCACTCGTCAGTGATCGATTCGAACCATTCAGAGTAGCCAAGCAGAGTTTCGTAACAGCCTCGTTCCTCGACGATGGCATTTCGGCCTTCTCTCGAATGAAGCATTTTGGGAAAGCGAACTCTTCAGGCGTAGAAGGACCGGATGGCCTCTATCACCGCCTGCTGCTCGTCGTCGCGGAGCTCGGGGTAGATGGGGAGCGCCAGGACGTCGTTGGCCGCCTGCTCGCTGATGGGGAAGTCTCCCTTGTTGTAGCCGAGGTTTGCAAGGCTGGGCTGCAGGTGGAGGGGGACCGGGTAGTAGATTTCGCTTCCGATGCGGCGGTCGGCGAGGAACTGGCGCAGGTCGTCGCGCCGTGGGGTCCGAATGGCGTACTGGTGAAAGATGGGGGTGGCGCGGGGATCGGTGATGGGGAGGACGACTCCGTCCTTCGTCGATTTCGCCGCAAGACCGGCTGAGGTCAACAGATCGTCGTAGCGGCGGGCGATCTGACGGCGGCGCTCGTTCCATTCGGGAAGGTAGCGCAGTTTGACCTCGAGGACGGCCGCCTGGATGGAATCGAGCCGGGCGTTCCAGCCCACCTCGTCGTGGTAGTAGCGCTGGCGCATGCCGTGGGAGCGAAGCATCCTGGCTCGCTCTTCGAGCCGGGAAGAGCGGGTGGTAAGCAGGCCGGCTTCGCCGAAGGCGCTCAGGTTCTTGGTGGGGTAGAAGCTGAAGGCGGCGAGATCGCCGAGGGCTCCGGCGGGGGTTCCGCGCCAGGCGGCGCCGAAGGCCTGAGCGGCGTCCTCGATGAGGAGCATGCCGTGGCTCTGCTGGAGAGCGGAGAAGGCGTCCCAGTCGGCGCACTGTCCGTAGAGGTGGACGGGCAGGATGGCCTTGACAGGGGAGCCGCGGTGGGTGCCGAGGAGCTGCGAGACCGACGTCGCGGAGAGGTTGAAGGTGGCCGGGTCGATGTCGGCCAGAAGGGGCTGGGCGCCTGCGCGCAGGATGGAGCTGACGGAGGCGAAGAAGCTGAAAGGAGTGGTGATAACAGCATCGCCGGGGCCGATCTCGGCGGCCGCGAGGGCAAGCCACAGGGCATCGGTGCCGCTGGCGCAGCCGACGGCGTGGGGCGCCTGGAGGGCAGCGGCGGCCTTCAGCTCGAAGGATTCGACGGCGGGGCCGAGGATGAACTTCTGCGTGTCGCAGACCTGCTCGATGGCGGCCAGGATCTCGTCGCGGAGGATGGCGTACTGGCGGGAGAAGTCCAGCATCGGGACGGAGGGAAGGGTCTCGGTGGGCACGAATCTATGGTAAATCGTCGATTTACGACTCCTAGAGTCCCTAAGGGAGTTTGTTGCGTCTAACCCCCTATGGAGCAGAAGCTGCTCCCTTTCGCGGTGCCCCGCTGGTTGAAAAATGTGGCGGATGCTCGTATCGTGGAACCTCTTGGCTTCAGACTCGGCACGACGGCCTGTATGGCGTTCGACTGAGGGGCATGAAGTAATGGCGGGATCTTTTGGAATTTTACAAAGTTAAAAGTTAAGGAGATCGGCACCATGGACTCAAAGCCGGCACAGAATATTCAGGATACTTTTCTCAACACTGTCCGCAAGGACAAGAGCCCGATCACCATTTATCTGGTGAGTGGGGTAAAGCTGACTGGAAAGATCCGCTCGTTTGATAAGTACTCCGTTCTGTTGGAGAACAACAGTCAGGAGCAGCTTATCTTCAAGCATGCGATTTCTACTGTAGTGAGTGGGCGCATGGGTGGAGGGCACGGAGATGTGAAGAGCGATCTTCGGACTTCGACACCTTCACAGGCTGCTGGCATGGGAGCTGCCACAGTTCCTCCGCAAGTTCCCGAGGTTGCCAGCGCGTCGTCTGTGGGTCGTTGATTCATCCGGCCAGCGAACAGAAGAAGAACTTTTCATGAGACACGTGAAGGTGCTCTGATCGCTCCTGTGAATGCTTCGAAACCGATTCGGCGAAGACTCGTGGAGGCCCAGGAGGCCTCGACGAGAGAGGAGAGCCACGTTCTGACGGGCTCGCCGCAGGAGCGGGCTCTGCTGGTTGCGGTGGAGTTTACAGGCGCTCGCCGCAGGTTAAGCGAGACCGTGTCCCAGGCGCGCAAGGCGGCTCTGCTGGTGTCCGAACCTGATGCGGACGCCAGTGCAGATGCGGCGATCCTTCGAGGGGCAAGCCATACGAGTGCGGAGCTGGACTTCGATGCCTCTCTGGCTGAGTTTGAGGAGCTGACGCGCAGCGCGGGCGCCGAGATTGCCGCGACCCTTGTGCAGCGCCGCCCGAGGCCGGATCCCGCAACGCTGGTGGGGCAGGGCAAGCTTGAGGAGATTGCCGGAGTTGCGGCCTCGACAGGAGCGGGCCTGGTGCTGTTCGACCACGATCTGACTCCTTCGCAGATGCGCAACCTGGAGAAGAGGCTGGGGACGAGAGTGATCGACAGGACGCAGCTGATCCTGGACATCTTTGCCCGCCATGCACGGACCCGCGAAGGACAGCTGCAGGTAGAGCTGGCGCAGCTGGAGTATCAGCTGCCTCGGCTGGCCGGACGAGGCAAGGCGATGAGCCAGCTGGGCGGCGGCATTGGAACGCGCGGACCGGGCGAAACGCAGCTGGAGACGGACCGGAGAAAGATCGGCCTGCGGATCCATCATGTGAAGGAGCAGCTGGAGTCGGTCCGTCGCATCCGTCGGCAGCAGCGCCAACGCCGCGAGGCGGTTCCGGTTCCGGTGGTGGCGCTGGTGGGATACACGAATGCCGGAAAGAGCACGCTGTTCAATGCCCTGACCGAGGCTGGAGTTCTGGAATCGTCGCGGATGTTTGCGACCCTGGACCCGAAGCTGAAGCAGCTTCAGCTACCTTCGCGGCGCAAGATTCTTCTCTCCGACACAGTCGGTTTCATTCGCAATCTTCCTCATACGCTGGTGACGAGCTTTCGCGCGACTCTGGAGGAGGTGGAGAGGGCAGAGCTGCTGCTGCATGTTCGCGACGCGTCGAGCCCGATGCTGGAGGAGCAGAAGGCAGAGGTGGAGAAGGTTCTGGGAGAGCTGGACGCCGCGGGCAAGCCGGTGATCGAGGTGATGAACAAGATGGACCTGGTCCCTGAGGAGGAGAGGGAGGCGTTGTCGCGGAAGGGCCGGGTGTGGGTGTCGGGGTTAAGAGCAGAGGGGTTGGGTGAGCTGCTGCAGGCTATAGACGACATGCTGATCGCAGACCCGGTGATCGAGACGGCGTTGCGGCTGCCGCAGTCGGAGGGCGCGGTGATGGCGGCTCTCGAGGCTGGGGCTCTGGTGCGCGAGCGGAGGTTCGAGGGCAATATTGTGTACCTGGTGGCGAGAGGTCCATCCTCGCTGCTGAACCGGTATCGGAGATTTCAGATTCCGCGGGCGGGGTGAGCGTGGGGTTTGGTGAAAAGAAGGAGAAAAAGCTGATTTAACTAGCATAGGCCGCCTGACGGGGAGCGGAGGTGGTGTCCCGTGTCACGCGACCTATGTGACCCAGAGAATAGGGTCCGGGTGGTGATTAAAGTGTACGAGTTTTGCATAGGAAGTCAAAGGGAGATCGAGGGGAGATTGGGCTGCGCGGGAGGGTTCGATGAACGCCCATCCGTTCGTTTATCGTCCCTTTAAGGTTTGACACTCAGCGAACCCTTTGCTAAAACTAGGTGTACCGCAATCTGCAAAGACAGGCCCCAACCTGTAACGCTTCGAACAAAAAAATATGCTTGCCTGAACGGCCTCATCAAGAAGAGACTCGGAGCGGTCGCGACCGAACCCCTACATGGACCAGATACTTACTGAACTCGGTGGACTTGTGCTCGGCGCTGTGCCGACGATGGTTCTCTTCATCCTTTTGGTGATCGCATACGGTCTGCTGGTGCGCCGTCCTCTGGAGCGCATTCTTACGGAGCGTCATGCACGCACGGCCGGAGCGATGGAGCAGGCCAAGGGAGCGATGGCTGCCGCGGAGGCGGAGACGGACGCGTACGAAGTGAAGCTGCGCCGGGCAAAGGCGGAGATCTTCGAGGCGCGCGAGCGCAGACTGAAGCAGTGGGCTGAGGAGCGCGAGGCGGCTCTGGAGCAGGTTCGCAAGAGCGCGCAGGAGCGTGTGGGATCTGCCCGGCAGGGGATCGAGCAGAGCGCGGTCGAAGCCAGGGCGCATATCGAAGTCACGAGCGCCGAGCTGAGCTCGCGGGTGCTTGCGGCGGTCCTTCCGGCGAACGTGAACGCTGCGGAGGTTGCGCGGTGAAGGGTTTGAGGATCTCATCGAAGACATTTTTTGCGGGCCTGACGCTGGCGTTTCTGCTGGCGGGTCCGGCGACTCGTCTGCGAGCGGCAGAGCCGGCTGCGGCAGTAGCGCAGAGCGAGGCTGGAGCGGGGCAGGAGACTGCCGGAAAGCCAGAGCAGACGGAGAAGCAAGAAGAGCACAGCGACGAAGAGGCGTTCCGCCACTCGCCCGCAGTGAAGTCGCTCGGCGCGAAGTTTGGGCTTGATGCGGAGCAGGCGGCGACAGCGTTCTCGGTTGCCAACTTTGCCGTGCTGGCGTTGCTGGTGGGATGGTTCCTGGCGAAGGCTCTGCCGAAGGCCTTCCGTGACCGCAATGCTTCGCTTGAGAAGCATCTGGTGGAGGCTCGGACGGCGAGCAAGGAAGCGAACATGCGGCTGGAGAGCCTGGAAGCTCGCCTGGGCAAGCTGGACGAGCAGATTGCTGCAATGCGTACGCAGGCCGAGAAGGACGCGCAGGCGGAGGAGCAGAGGATGAAGGCCTCGGTCGAAGAGGAGAAGCAGAAGATTCTGACCTCGGCGGAGCAGGAGATTGCGGCGGCAGCGGCACAGGCCCGGCGGCAGATCCAGCAATACGCAGCGGACCTGGCGATTGACCAGGCGGCGAAGAAGCTGGTGGTGACGGCTGAGACAGACCGCGCTCTGGTGCAGGAGTTTGCCCGCAGGCTGGGAAGCGACCTTGAGGGAGGGCGGAACTGATGTCGGTGGTTGCGCTCCGTTATGCCCATGCGTTTTCTTCGGTTGTAGCTTCGCAGAAGCTGGATGCCGACGGCGTTCAGCGTCAGCTTGATGATTTTCGCGGGACGTTTGAGGGAAGCCGTGAGCTGCGCGAGGTTCTGGCCGATCCGGCGATTCCGCGCGAGCAGAAGCTGAAGGTGCTTGACGCCATCGCGGGGAAGATTGGTATGGTTCCGCAGGTCAGGAATTTCATCGCGGTCATCATGGATCACGACCGGTTGGGTGACCTGGGAGAGATTCTGGATGAGTACTCCGGGGTTGCGGACGAGGCGGCTGGGTTGTCCGAGGCCGAGATCGTCAGCGCTCGCGCGTTGAACGAGCAGGACCGGTCGGCGCTGGAGGCCCAGGTGGCCAGGCTGGCTGGAGGCCGGATTCGCGCGACGTACCGCGAGGACCCGTCGCTTCTGGGCGGGGCGGTGGTGCGGATCGGATCGACCGTGTATGACGGGTCTATTCGGGCACAGCTGGAGCGGTTGAAGCAGCGGCTGGTCAGCGCGTAGAGAACTGAAAAAAATTACGACAAGATTGACACGAGACGAGTAGAAGGAAGACATGGCACAGATCAACGCAGGTGAGATAACAGAGCTGCTTCGCCAGCAGATCGAGAACTACGAGCAGAAGATTCAGGTCGACGAGGTGGGAACAATCATCTCGCTGGGCGATGGAATTGCGCGCGTTCATGGGCTGGATAAGGTCATGGCCGGCGAGCTGATCGAGTTCCCCAAGGGTGTTGCCGGGCTGGCGATGAACCTGGACGAAGACCAGGTGGGCGCTGTGCTTCTAGGCGACTACACCGAGCTGAAGGAAGGCGACCAGGTAAAGCGCACGGGCCGCATCATGTCGGTTCCCGTTGGCGAGGCGATGATCGGGCGCGTGGTGAATGCGCTGGGCCAGCCGATCGATGACAAGGGACCGATCAACACTACGGAGTATCTCCCTGTCGAGCGGCTTGCTCCGGGCGTGATCGCGCGGCAGTCGGTACGCGAGCCGATGGCGACCGGACTCAAGGCCATCGACACGATGATCCCGATCGGCCGTGGCCAGCGAGAGCTGATTATCGGCGACCGGCAGACGGGCAAGACGGCGATTGCGCTGGACACGATCATCAACTCGGCCAAGAACGACCTGATCTGCATCTACTGCGCGATTGGACAGAAGCGCTCTTCGGTGGCGCAGGTGGTGCAGACGCTGGAAGAGAATGGCGCGATGCCGTACACGATCATTGTGGCTGCGACCGCGTCCGAGCCTGCTCCGATGCAATACCTTGCTCCGTTTGCCGCGACCGCGATCGGCGAGTACTTCCGCGATAACGGCAAGCATGCACTGGTGATCTACGACGATCTTTCCAAGCACGCGGCATCGTATCGCGAGATCTCCCTGCTGCTGCGCCGTCCCCCGGGACGCGAGGCATATCCGGGCGATGTGTTCTATCTGCACTCGCGTCTGCTGGAGCGCAGCTCGAAGCTTTCGGACCAACTGGGCGGAGGCTCGCTTACTGCTCTGCCGATCATCGAGACTCAAGCCGGCGACGTTTCGGCGTACATTCCCACCAACGTGATCTCGATCACGGACGGCCAGATCTTCCTGGAGACGGACCTGTTCAACTCGGGCGTCCGTCCCGCCGTCAACGTAGGTCTGTCAGTTTCACGTGTAGGTTTCTCGGCTGCGGTGAAGGCAACCAAGCAGGTGGGAGCGACGCTGAAGCTCGACCTGGCGCAGTACCGCGAGCTTGCCGCCTTCGCCCAGTTCGGCTCCGATCTCGACCCGGTCACACAGCGTCAGCTCAACCGCGGCCAGCGCCTGACCGAGCTGCTGAAGCAGCCGCAGTTCCAGCCGCTTCCGTTTGAGAAGCAGGTTGCGATCCTCTTCGCCGGCGTCAATGGTCTTCTGGACGATGTTGCGGTAGCCGATCTGCGCGCCTTCGAAGACGGTCTGTATCCCTATCTCGAATCAGGTTCAACTGTGTTGGCCGACATTGTCGCCAAGAAGGCGATCGACGATGACATCAAGGGCCGCCTGACGGCAGCGATCAACGACTACAAGTCGACCTTCCTGGCGCAGCGCAAGGAGAAAGAGACGGTTAAGGCCAGCTAACCATGGCAAACGTACTCGATCTACGGCGCCGCATCCGCAGCGTAAAGAACACGCGGCAGATTACCAAGGCCATGAAGATGGTCTCGGCGGCGAAGCTGCGCCGCGCGCAGGAGCGTGCCTTGCACGCAAGGCCCTACGCGCAGATGATCTCGAACGTGCTGGAGTCTCTGGTGCGCCGCTCGGACATGTACAGCGATGAGGGAGACGTTCGTCATCCTTTGCTGGTGGAGCGTGAAGAGAAGAATGTTCTCGTTGTTGTAATCGGTGGAGACAAGGGCTTTGCCGGAGCGTTCAACTCGAACATTACCCGTGCGGCGAACTCGTTTATTGCCGAGCGCAAGGCGAAGGGGCAGAACATCGACATCGAGCCAGTCGGACGCAAGGCTCGTGACCTGGTCGCGAAGAAGTATCCGGCGGCGAATTACGAGAAGAAGGAAGAGCACTACGACAACGATCTGGCGACGCACTTTGAGGTGATTCGCCACCGGGCTGCGCAGATCGAGTCGACCGGCGATCATCCGGGTCTGCTGAACAAAGTTGATATCGACGAGGTCAGCGATCTGGCGCATTCGATCATCGAGCGCTACACGCGAGCCGAGATCGACGCCGTCTACATCGTCTACAACGAGTTCAAGTCGGTCATCTCCCAGAGGGTCGTGGTGGAGAAGCTGCTTCCGATCCGCAAGCTGGGATCGCACGAGATTACCGTGGCTGAGGAGATGAGCGAGGAGCAGAGGGAGGCGGCGGCGCACGCTGCGAAGACTGCCGGCATAAGCCTCACGGTTCCTGAAGAGTCGGTCATCGAGTCGGAGGCCAAGAAGTTTGGCACCGCAGAGGTGGACTACATCTTCGATCAGGCGCCGGAGAAGCTCTTCCGCCACCTGATGCCGAAGTACATCACCACGCAGATCTTTCACGCTCTGCTGGAGTCGGTGGCAGCCGAGCATGCGGCTCGCATGACGGCGATGGATTCGGCGACCAACAACGCCGGGGACATGATCGACGCGCTCTCGCTGGAGATGAACCGGGTGCGTCAGGCGGCGATTACGAAGGAAATTATTGAGATCGTGAGCGGAGCGGCCGCTCTTTAGACAAAAGGCAACCGCGAAGAGAAAGAGACCTATGGCAGAGAATATTGGAAAAGTAATTTCGATCAGCGGTCCGGCCGTTGACATTCAGTTTGAAGAGGCGAAGATGCCGGGCATCTACCAGGCCGTGCGCATCGTCAGCGACGGCTTCGATGTTCCCCACCCGATGGACGTGGTCGTCGAGGTGCAGCAGCACCTGGGCGAGGGCCGTGTGCGCTGCATCGCGATGGTGGCGACCGAGGGCCTGGTCCGCGGCATGAAGGCGATCGATACCGGGTCGCCGATCATGGTGCCGGTGGGCCGCGAGACGCTGGGTCGCGTGCTGAATGTACTGGGTGAGCCGGTGGACGAGCTCGGACCGGTGAACGCGAAGAAGCATCTTCCTATCCATCGTCAGGCTCCAGCATTCGACGAGCAGTCGACGAGCGAGGAGATGTTCGAGACCGGCATCAAGGTCATCGACCTGATTCTTCCGTTTTTGAAGGGCGGCAAGATTGGCCTCTTTGGCGGCGCCGGCGTGGGCAAGACCGTCGTTATTCAGGAGCTGATCAACAACGTCGCCTCGAAGCACGGTGGCTTCTCGGTGTTTGCCGGTGTCGGTGAGCGTACCCGCGAAGGAAATGACCTGTGGCACGAGTTCCAAGAGTCTGGCGTTATCGACCCCAGGGACTACACCAAATCCAAGGCCTCGCTGATCTATGGCCAGATGACCGAGCCTCCGGGAGCCCGTCTTCGCGTCGCGCTGACCGGACTGACCGTCGCCGAGCACTTCCGCGACGAAGAAGGCGCCGACACGCTGCTGTTCATCGACAACATCTTCCGCTTCACGCAGGCCGGCTCTGAGGTTTCGACGCTGCTTGGCCGTATGCCTTCGGCCGTGGGATACCAGCCGAACCTGGCGACGGAGATGGGCCAGCTGCAGGAGCGCATCACTTCGACCAAAAAGGGATCGGTCACCTCGGTGCAGGCCGTCTACGTTCCAGCCGATGACATTACCGACCCGGCTCCGGCGACGACCTTTGCTCACCTTGACGCGACCATGCTTCTTTCGCGTCCGCTGTCCGAGCTCGGTATCTATCCTGCGGTGGACCCGCTGACCTCGACCTCGCGTATCCTTTCGGCGCGCATTGTGGGTCAGGAGCACTACGATGTTGCTCAGGGCGTGAAGAGGATTCTGCAGCGCTACAAAGACCTGCAGGACATCATCGCCATCCTCGGCATGGACGAACTGTCGGCGGAGGACCAGCTCACTGTGAAGCGCGCGCGTAAGGTTCAGCGCTTCCTTTCGCAGCCGTTCCACGTCGCCGAGATCTTCACCGGCATTCCTGGCGCATATGTGAAGATCGAGGACACGATTCGCTCGTTCAAGGAGATTATCGAGGGGAAGCACGACGATATTCCGGAGCAGGCCTTTTACCTGAAGGGCGGCATCGAGGATGTTCTGGCTGCTGCCGAGAAGATGAAGGCGACGGCTTAAGCGCATGGCAGAGACGAACCAATCCGGTCTTCTTACCGTCCGCCTGGTGACGTCGGACCGCGTGCTGGTGGATACGACCGCCGAAGCGGTCGAGCTGCCGTCGATGTCCGGCTACCTGGAGGCTCTGTACGGCCATGCTCCTCTGCTGGCTGAGCTGGGAGCGGGCGAGGTGCGGCTGCACGGCGGAGCATCGCAGAACCAGACCTTTTTCGTGGCCTGGGGATTCGTCGAGGTGCTTCCGGAGCGGGTGACGATTCTTGCGGAGAACGCACTTCACCCAGAGGAGATCAACGTTGAAGCGGCTCGCGCGGAGCTGACTGAAGGCGAGAAGCTATGGCACGAGGCTGGCGACGATGGCGAGAAGTACGACGAAGCCAACGCCATAACCCGCCAGGCAGAGGAGAAGATCGCCTCGGCTGAGGGCCACCACTCGTAGCCAGATTGAATTTCAAACGATAAGCCACCCCGCTGTCTTGGGGTGGCTCTTTTTTATGCGCTTCGGTTCAGGTTTATGCGCTTCGGTTCAGGATCAGGAGGCTTTCTTCCGCTTGGGAGCAGCAGCAGCTTTGCTCGCGGCGGCTGCTACCGTGGCCGATTCGGCTGCGGCTGCTTCTGCCTGCAGGCGAAGAGCGTGGATGACGACGCGAAGCATCTCCTCTTCGGGAGCGGGCTTTCCGGTCCAGATCTCGAACTGACGGGCACCCTGCTGCACGAACATCTCGATGCCGGTAATGAATCCGATGCCCTGCTGACGGGCGAGGCGGATGAGGGGTGTCTCGAGGGGGTTATAGACCAGGTCGAAGACGAGCTTCGTGTTGAGGTCCTTTGCCTCGAGCAGTGGGCTGCCCTTCTGTCCAGCCATCCCGATGGGTGTGGCGTTGATGATGGCGTCGAAGGAAGTTTTGGCCAGAGCATCCTTCTTGATGGTCTTGGAGCCGGACTGCCGCGCGAGCTTCTGGGCGGTCTCGGGAGTGCGATTGAGGATGAAGACCTCGGCACCCTTGTCGCGCAGGCCGAAGACAGCGGCACGAGCGGCTCCACCGGCGCCGAGCACGAGGGCTTTCGCGCCCCGCAAGGAAATGCGCTTTTCGAGCGGTCCAACGATTCCTGCAACGTCGGTGTTGAATCCGTAGAGCTTTCCGTCCTGCGCGCGCAGGACTGTGTTGCAGGCTCCGATCTTGGCCGACAGGGGATCGGTGTTTTCCAGGTACTGCATGATCTCCTGCTTGTGGGGCATGGTGATGCTGAGACCCTGGATGGGGATCTCCTGGACCAGCTTGAGGAGATCGCTGACCTTGGCTGCCTGCAGTGCGAGATAGACGGCGTTGACTGTCTCGCGGCGGAAGGCCGTGTTCATCATGATGGGCGAGAGCGAGCTTTTGATGGGGTTGCCGGCGACTCCGTAGACCTTGGTGGCGGCGTCGACCTGGTCGATCCGGTAGGTCTCGATCAAGGTGCGCGCGGCGATCTGGCCGGGGCCGGTCTCTTCGCCCGGAGTGGCTGCGGCAAAGGTGAAGGTCGAGCCAGCGCGCAGTCCCAGCACGCGCGAGATGATTCCGGCGTCACCCATGCAGATGCCGATAATGTTGGCGCGCTCGTTCATGCGTTCCAGGAAGCGTATGAGCGTGACGTTGTCGGTGAGGGTCTTCGCCGTCGGAACGATCTTGACGAAGTCTGGCTGGAAGGGCTCGATGCGCTCGTAGATTTTGTCGAGGTCCTTGGTGGCGGAGAAGTCGTGGTGGCTGACGATGAGGGCCACGCCGGTCTCCCGCAGCTTCTGCAGCTCGCCCTTCTTGAGGGCTTCGACGGACTCGAGCTCGAGGTCGACGATGTGAAAGCCTGCGCCGGCGGCCTTGACGAGAATCTCCATCTCGGCGGCGAGGTTGCCGGAGAACTTGCCCCCATTGGCAGTCCGGCGACAGGTCGCGACGCCGGTGGCGGCGGTGTTGTCGGTGAAGAACTGCTTGAACTTGGGAAGGGCCGCCAGAGGCTTTTCGAGATAGTCGAGCCGAAACTCGAGGAAGGGAGTCTCTTTGACGACGGCGTTTGCTTTTTCTATCATCTCCGCCGCGGTCGAGCCAATGATGGCTACGCAGATCTTGCCGATTCGGGTGCGGAGAAGTTGTGTGGCTGCGGTGGGAGTGGGCACTTTCGCTCTCATGTCTACAATCGCGGTATCTTACAGAGCATCGACCGCAGATGCAAATTTTTGTTGCAAGAAAAGATGGTTACCGTTTTGTGAACAGGTCACGATGAACCGTTCTTTAGGAAGACGATGGATGTTCGAAAAGGTCATCGCATCTTCCACTTTAGAATGAATCAATTATGGCAGAGATAGAGATGCTTGCGGTGCCCGGATGGGCGCAGATTTCTTGGCTGCGGCATGGGTTCAGTACTCGCGCAGGCGGCGTCACGACCGTATATGGAGGTAAGTCACTGAATCTAGGCTGGACCAAGGAAGATGACCCGGCTGCGGTCGCGGAAAACCGAAGGCTCATGGTGCAGAAGATGGCCCCTTCGATGAGGCTGGTGACGGTCCGGCAGGTTCATGGGAACCATGTGGAGATGGTGAAGGCCGAAAATGCGCTCGCCGGGCGGCTGGAGACTCTGGAGGGCAAGGCGGTGCTTGAGGGTGACGGCCTGGTGACAAATGCTCCCGGGGTGCTGCTGGCGACGGGGACAGCGGACTGTGTGCCGGTGTTGATCGTCGATCCGGTGCGCAGGGCTGTGGGGGCGTTCCACGCTGGCTGGCGAGGGACGGTGGCACGGATCGTAGAGAAGGGCGTGGAGACGATGCGGAGAGAATATGGCTCGCGCGCGGGCGACCTGAAGGCGGCTATCGGGCCCAGCATTGGCCCATGCTGTTATACGGTCGGCGACGAGGTCTGGAAGAGGTTCACGGAGGGGTTTCCCTATGGGGCAGAGCTTTTCCACAAGATGGACGTGGAGGGTGGTGCTCCGGCC
>DATHJA010000189.1:0-4406 GCA_035316475.1 Edaphobacter sp.
GGAGCGACGTTGTTCGAGATCGCGTAGAAAAGCGCGTTTACAACCGAAGCCGTGTTGCTGGATCCGACCGTAACGAAGTTGATGGTGGCGTTGGGTGCCACCGCGCCTGCCCACTCCACGTCAAGCTGGGACTCATCGACATCGCCCGAGACCGTGCCCGCAACATATCCCGTCGCCTGAATCACAGTGGGGGCCTTTGCAGCCAGTCCAGAGGCCGCCCGGAACGCAGCCACGTCCGCGAGACTGATATCGGTCTGCCCGACGATGGCAATCGAGACCCCTGTCCCGTTGATATTGTTCGTCAGCATTGGATTGACGTCGTAGATGGTATAGAAGTCGCCCGGTGCGATGAAGTGAGTGCCAGTCGTGGAAGAGGTGAAGTGCGGCTGCACGATCGAGTGCGCACGCGGCTTGAAGTCGTTCAGGCCCGTAATTCCGGTCACGAGGTTCGCGATGGCCGTAGGAAGCTGCGGGTCCGAGATGTTCGAGATGTGCTGCTCCCCGTTCACGGAGAGGGAGTGGATCGTCGTGCGGAAGGCGCTCTCGATCTGCCCGACCGTTCCGCTCACTGTCACATAGTTCTGACTGGGTGCAACCTCGGTGATCTTAAGCCCCTTGCTGGTCAGCCACACCGTCACCTTCGCCATATCCGTGCTCGAGAGGCCAAACCGTGCCCCGTACTGTTGCGGCGTCAGCCACTGGTGATAGTGCGGCGAGGCGGGGTTCTGCTGGTCGGCCAGAAGCTGCGTCAGATCGGCCTGCTGCGCGGCAGTCAGGTTGAAGTGAAGGCTGACCGCCGAGAGCGGTCTGTCCGAAGCAGCCTCACCCTGGTCCGCCGCCAGTTTGGCGCGAGCTGGAATCGTCTCCCGGACTGAGGTGCAATCCGTATCGGAGATCGCCGCGCTGAGGCGGCTCTGCGGAGCTGCTGCTGCATGCGCAAAGACAGTCGAAGACCCTAGGACTGCGAGGACGGGAACCAGGAAGCGGGGAACCACTCGGTTACGAATAGACATTCTGTTCAGCAAACCTATCTTTGCGAGGACCTGACTAACGTTGTTGCAGGCGGACGCCTTCGAAGAGGAGGGCTCGACCTCGGGGGACCCGACTGCATAGGAAACATCGGTATAAACCTGCTGCACAGCAAAAGGTTTCGGTAACAAGGAAACTTATCCGTCTTGATAGACGACGTTCCGCTGTCAACGGATGCAGTTCCAGACAAAACTTTACAGCAGTGCGACCGGATTCTGAACAAAGTATGCCCGATGGGAGGTCGCAGCTCCCTCCGTTTCTGATAGAAAAGAACATCGCCGTTCCCGAATCGGTAAGAGCCTCAATCCGCTCCCTTATCAGGCAAACCGGCTAAGCCCTACAGAGCATACTTCCCTGCCCGGATTACATGCTGCGCGACCTGGCGCCGCAGCCCAATCGTATCGGCGGGGTCGTGTTTGGCCAGCCTCCTCAGGATGGTGAGCTGCGTGCGCAGCATATCTCCCTCGGCCGCGGCCGCAAGAATCCTGCGGGCGGCCAGCTCAATCTTCTCCATTGCCGTCTCGGCATAAACGCGCGCCATCGCCACGGCAATCACCGCGCTCCCCTTGGCCGACATCTTCTCGGCCCGCAGGATGCCGGACTCCATCGCGTACACCTCGAGGATCATCTCGGCGATAGCTCCCATCACCTCCTGCTGCTCGGCGAGCTCCTGCATATACCTCTGCGTCGCTGCTCCCGCGGCAAACAGCGTCAGCTTCTTGGCACTGTCCAGCAGGGCAAACTGCTCCGCCAGGGGGCCCTCCCGGTCCTCGCGTTCCACAGAACCGGCCATTACCTCGTCCATCAGCTGCTTGATCGCCGGCATCAGCGCCAGCTTGCCGCTCATCGCCGACTTCATCAGCCAGCCCGTGATGATCAGTCGGTTGATCTCGTTGGTCCCTTCGAAGATGCGATTGATGCGCGAGTCACGATAGGCCCGCTCGGCTGGATAATCCTCCACATAGCCGTAGCCCGCGTAGATCTGCAGCACCTCATCGACCACCCGGTCCAGCATCTCCGAGTCCCACACCTTCACGATGGAGCACTCGACGGCATAGCCCTCGATGGCCTTCTGGATCGCGGCCGTATCGTGCTTCTCGACTCCTGCAAGCGCTGCGTCGATCATCCCCACGGTGCGGTACGAGAGTGCTTCCCCGACGAAGATACCCACAGCGCAGTCGGCAATCTTCTCCTGGATCAACCCGAACTCGGAGATGGTCTTGCCGAAGGCCTTGCGCTCCTTCGCATACCGTATGCCATTGCCCAGGCACATACGAGCCGCGCCCACGGCGGCGTTGCCAAGCTTGTAGCGGCCTACGTTGAGGATGTTGAAGGCGATATGATGCCCCTTGCCCACCTCTCCCAGAAGATTCGCCGCAGGAATCCTGCAATCGGTAAGGATCAGCGGACAGGTCGAGCTGCCCCGTATCCCGAGCTTGTGCTCCTCCTTGCCTACAGTAAAGCCCGGAGTTCCCCGCTCCACCAGAAAGGCCGTCAGGCGATGCTTGCCTGCATCCGCGCCCTCCTTCACCTCGCACTGCGCGAAGACGGTGAACAGATCGGCAAAGCCCGCGTTCGTGATCCACATCTTCTCGCCGTTGAGCGTGTAGGTCTGCCCATCTTCGGAGAGAACGGCCTGGGTCCGAGCGTTGAGAGCATCAGAACCGGAGGTAGATTCCGAGAGCGCGTAGGCGCCAATGAACTCTCCACTGGCAAGCTTCGGCAGATATTTCTGTTTCTGCTCGGCAGTGCCGTACCAGACGATGGGCAGGGTTCCAATGCCAACGTGCGCCGAAAACGCGACAGAGAAACTTCCCTGCTTGGCGATGTTCTCCGCGACAATCGCAGAGGTGACCTTGTCCATCTCCAGGCCGCCATACTCTTCGGGAATATCGACCGAAGTAAGGCCAAGTTCGCTGGCCTCCTTGATGAGCCGCCGCGTGACGGAGAAGTCCTTCGCCTCAATCGCATCCGACATAGGAACAATCTCATTCAGCGCGAACTCGGAGGTCGTCTGCGCGATCTGGCGATGCTCCTCGGTGAAGTCCTCAGGAAAGAAGCAGTCCTCGGCAGAGGGATTAGAGATCAGAAAACTTCCGCCCGCAAGGATCTTCCTCGCGATGGGAGAAGCAGCTAGCGTAGCCATAACGTCACCTCGTACATGAATTTCATGAAGCGATCTCGAAGATTCCCGCGGCGCCCATGCCGCCGCCAACGCACATCGTCACCATGCCGTACTTCGCGTTGCGGCGAGGCATCTCGCGCAACAGCGTTGCGGTCAGCTTGGCGCCAGTGCAGCCCAGCGGATGCCCGAGCGCAATCGCTCCCCCATTGACATTCAGCTTTGCCGGATCGATCCCAAGCACCTTAATCACAGCCAGCGACTGCGCGGCAAAGGCCTCGTTCAGTTCGATCACATCGATCTGATCCAGCGTCAGCCCCGCCATCTTCAACGCCTTGGGGATCGCATGAATCGGCCCAATGCCCATCTCCTCCGGATCGCAGCCCGCATAGGCGAAGGCCACAAACTTCGCCATCGGCTTGATGCCGAGCTGCGCTGCGCGCTCCGCCGACATCACCACCGCGGCAGCTGCGCCATCCGAGGTCTGCGATGAATTCCCCGCCGTCACCGTTCCCTTCGCATGAAAGACGGGCTTCAGCTTCGCCAGCGCCTCAAGCGAGGTATCGGCGCGCGGACCTTCATCGGTCTTGAAGAGCGACTCCGTCGTCTGGGCCTTGCCCTTCCCGTTCATCCTGGTATTCGTCACCTTGATGGGGACGAGTTCGTCTTCAAATCTGCCAGCCCGAATCGCCGCCAGCGCCTTCTGATGGCTCTGATAAGAAAACTCGTCCATTGCCTCGCGCGTGATGCCGTAGTGCGTCGCGACACGCTCGGCGGTCAGCCCCATCGACATATACGATCCCGGGTAGTTGTCCACCAGCCAGGGATTCACCGAGATCTTGTTCCCGCCGAAAGGCACATACGACATGCTCTCCGTGCCCCCGGCCACAATCACGTCTGCCGATCCGCCGCGAATGCGATCCGCCGCCAGCGCAATCGACTGCAACCCCGAGGCGCAGTATCGATTGATCGTCATCGCCGAGGCCGTCACCGGCAGTCCCGCACGAAAGCTGGCCACGCGAGCCACGTTCATTCCCTGCTCGGCCTCAGGCATGGCGCAGCCCAGAATCACGTCTTCTACTTCCGACCGGTCCAGCTGCGGGAGCCGCTCGAGAGCTCCACTGATTGCAAAGGCGGCAAGATCATCGGGCCGCGTCGTGCGAAGTGTTCCGCGCGGCGCCTTGCCGACCGGGGTACGAACTGACGATGCGATGATGACGTCTCTCATAAGCACTCCTAATTCCTCAGCGGCTTG
>DATHJA010000190.1:0-4482 GCA_035316475.1 Edaphobacter sp.
CGAATTCGATGGAATCGTACGGTGCATGTTGGACCGACGTTGAGTTCGAGATCGGACTTATGAGCACTTACGATGATGGCGAACGGGCCAGGAAGGCGCGAGTCGAGCAGCGCACCACGGAGTAAGAAGGCGAAATCGAGACCCAACCTCGTAAGTTCCGCCAAGTTCGTTCCTTCGGGCACCAAACCCTCTAGGTGAACATGACTCAGACCGCATTCAAGACCCGTCTCGTCGTCGGCATTGTCGATTAGAGAAGGAAGAAACGATATCGGAACGACGCAACCTTCGACCTCCTTGAAACCCAGCTTCAGTTGCTCTGTAAAGACTCGGGGATAGGTAGAACGCTGGTTTCGTAGTATTCGGGATCACCGCCCAACAGGTCCAACATCTCTGCGTTCACTCGAACATTCATACCTGTAAAATATCCTGTCTCCTCCGGTCCAACACGCATATCCTGGGAAGTCTCGTTATCGGAAACTTGCCGAAGATTCCAGTGGCAGGTCGCGTAGACCGGCCCGCATCCGCGCCACGTTGCCCCGTGTGTGGGCAGATGCTGGTCTATGCGGCGGCCTGCACTCGTCAAGCGAAGTTGCCGAAAACCTCTTCGGCACCTTCCGATAGAGAGGACGATCTTTGTAGATCGTCAGAACAACAATCTGGTTTGATCTGAGCTTAGTTAGTCCGCACTCAAGGGTTCGAGGCGAACGTCGGGGCCTGGTCCGGTGCCGAGCTCCTGGTCCTTATACTGGAGCTGATAGAGCTTCCAGTAGAGTCCGCGCTGAGAGAGAAGCTGCTGGTGGGTTCCTTGTTCGCGGAGCTGTCCCTTGTGCATGACCAGGATGGTGTCGGCGCGCTGGATGGTGGAGAGCCGGTGCGCGATGAGGATGGAGGTTCGTCCGGTGATCATGCGCGAGAGCGCGAGCCGGACACGGAGCTCCGTGTCGGTATCGACCGAGCTGGTGGCCTCGTCGAGGATGAGAATACGCGGCGCGTGGGCCAGGGCGCGAGCGAAGCTGATGAGCTGCTTCTGGCCGGTGGAGAGGGTCGCTCCGCGCTCCTGCACCGGCTCTTTGAACTGTAGGGGCAGGCTGCGGATGAAGTCGCCTACGTTGACCTCGTCGCAGGCGCGTTCAAGCTGCTCGTCGGTGATCCATGTAGAACCGAGGCGAACGTTGTCGGCGATGGTGCCGGTGAAGAGGAAGGGGTCCTGCAGGACGACGCCGAAGCGGCGACGCAGGGTGGTGAGGTCCTGCTGGCGGACGTCGACTCCATCGACGAGAATCTCGCCGCGCTGGATGTCGTAGAAGCGCATCATCAAGCCGGTGATGGTGGTCTTGCCGGCGCCGGTGTGGCCGACGATAGCTGCGGTCTCATCTGGCTCTATGGTGAAGGTGACGCCGCGGAGGATCCATTCGATGTCGGCGAAGGAGGCCAGTTCCTCTTCGGTGGCTGTGCGGATGCGGGCGAGCTGATGTTCGTCAAGGGTCTGGTAGGTGAACCAGACGTTGCGGAACTCGACGCATCCTGAGTTGTCGCCAGCGATGGGATTCGGTGAGGAGACGATCTCGGACTGTGTGTCGAGCAGTTTGAAGACGCGCTCGGCGGCAGCCATGGCAGCCTGCAGGATGTTGTATTTGTCGCTTAGGTCCTGGATGGGGCGGAAGAAGCGCTGCGCGTACTGGATGAAGGCGATGAGGATGCCGAGGGTGACGGTACCGAAGAGGCTGGTGTGGATTGCGCTGCTTCCGGGTAGCAGGTAGGTATGGTTCGTGAGCCAGGTGAAGCTGGTGGAGTGGAGGACGCTGATGCCTCCGCGCCAGATGACGAGGGCGATGGCGGTGGAGCTGAGGAACTCTACGATGGGGTAGTAGAGCGCGTAGGCGAAAATGGCGTCGGTCCACGCCTTCTTGTTTTCGGCGTTGACCGAGGAGAAGTCGTCGAAGGCGCGGCGCTCACGGTTGAAGAGCTGCACGATAGCCATGCCGGAGACGTACTCCTGGGTGAAGGAGTTGATGCGCGCTGTGGCCGAGCGCTGGCGGCGATAGCTGTCGCGCACATGCTTGCGGAAGATGCGGGTGACGTAGAGGATGGCCGGGATGACCGAGATGGTGAGCAGCGCCAGCGGCCAGCTCATGCGCAGCATGATGATGACGATGAAGAGGAGGACGAAGACGTCTTCGAAGATGGCGAGGACTCCCGAGGTGAACATCTCGTTGAGCGCATCGACGTCGGAGGTAACGCGGGTGACGAGACGGCCTACGGGGTTGCGGTCGAAGAATGACGGCGACATGCGCTGCAGGTGACGGAAGATCTGGCTGCGCAGGTCGAACATGATCTTCTGTCCGGTCCACTGCATCAGGTAGGTCTGGACGAACTCGAGCCCGAAGGTCAGTACCAGGGCTCCGAGGTACAGCATGGCAAGCTGGGTGATGCCGGTGATCGGGGATGGGTCGAGATGGCGGGCCAGCCAGGAGAGCTGCGAGGGCGGCGTGCCGGTCATGTAGGTATCGACCGCGACCTTGACCAGATAGGGTCCGGAGACATCGGTCGCAGCCTTGAAGAGAATGGCGATGGCAGAGAACACGACTTGAATGCGGTAAGGGCGAAGATAGGTGAGCAGCCGCCGCATCAGCCGGCCGTCATAGACCTTACCTACGACATCGTCATCCTGCGCGGGTTTCTTTGCAGGCTCCTTGGAGTCCTTGGCGGATGTCTTCTGGTCGGCCATCTATGTTCATTCTAGATGCTTGCCGTAAGGCCGGGATGCGAAAGTATGGCTAAGGCCGTGTGCTGGCCTGCATGGAATGTACGCTGGCCTCCGCGACTCCGCGGACGGCTCCCTGATCGGGAAGCTGGGCGAAGACGATGAGGCTCATGTGGGAGGCATCTTCTCCCGCTGGAGCGCTGATATTGAACGACACCGGGCCGCGGGAGAGGTCCTGCAGCTTGCCGATGCGCTGGAAGGAGCGGACGATGCTGACGTGGTCCAGGTGGCGGCCGCCGTTTTCTCCGGATTTGACCTCGGTGGAGGCGGCCGGTTCCACGAGCACGGCGTAGAGATCGCCGTGAGGAAGGGAAGAGGTGGCTTGTGCGGAGACGGAGGCCGCAACGCGCCTGCCGTCGACCGACGGTGCTGTGAGCGTGAGATCGATCTTGGGTGCCTGAGAAGCCTGCGTGATGGCGGTGACGGCTTTGGCGGCATCGCTGCCGAGGAACTGAGACTGACCGTCGACGACCATCTGCGGAGTGTAGGGATCGTCAAATTTAAGGCGCGGGGCGTAGAAGTTCTGCCGCTGGGTGAGCTGCGCGGAGGAGAAGCGGTCGCGCCATCCCTGGCGGTCCCAGTAATCGACGTGCTCTTCGAGGACGATGATGTGGGCGTTGGCTACAGGCTGCTGCTTTTGAAGCGAAGACAGAAGCCGGTCCGCGGGGGGACAGCTGGAGCAGCCTTCGGAGGTGAATAGCTCTACGAGCACAGGGGTGTGAGCCGTGGCCTGGGCAAAGAGGGGAAGAGGAAGGGCAAGAAACAGAGTTGCGGCGGAGAGAAGTCTGGTCGAGATCACAGTAGTTCCTTTCGGAGAAGGCCGCAGAGCGGATTCTACCGCCTTGTTGGATGGAGGGGCGAGGCGTCTGGTCACAAAGCAAAGGGCGGGAGCGTCGTGTGGATCGGCTGAGACGCGGATTTGCTATGCTCGGCGTACATCGTTCGCTGAGGCTGGGGAGAGATGCTGCTCGAATTACGCGCGGAAAACTATGCTGTGATCGACCGGACCGTCGCCAGGCTCGGGCCGGGGCTGAACCTGATGACGGGCGAGACGGGAGCCGGCAAGTCGATCTTGATCGACGCTCTGCAGATGCTGCTGGGAGGCAAGGCGTCGTCGGATGTGGTGCGCCATGGCGAGGAGAAGGCGGTGGTCTCGTGCGTCTTCGAGAAGACGCCTGGGGCCGAGGCCGTGCTCGAGGCTAATGGGATCGATGCGGAGGGCGACGAGATTCTGCTGAAGCGCGAGATCGCAGCGTCCGGCAAGGGGCGCGTCTTTGTGAACAACCAGCCGGCGACGGTAGCGGTGCTGCGGCAGCTTGCGCCCGAGCTTGCCCTGGTGCATACACAGGGCGAGACGATGGGAGCCTTTGACCAGGCGCAGCAGAGAGCGCTGCTAGACCGCTTCGGGGAGATCGCGGCGGACGCGGTAGCGGCGGCGTATGCCGCATGGCGAGCGACGGTGGCGAAGCTGGGCGAGCTCGAGGCCGACGAACAGGATCGTTTGCGCATGGCCGATCTCTGGAGGTTTCAGGCAAAAGAGATTGAACAGGCTGAACTGACTACTGAGGATGAAGACGAGAAGCTGGAGAGCGAGAAGAGGGTCCTGGCGAACTCGGAACGTGTCTACACGGCGGCGATGAGCGCGCATGAGCTGCTGTATGAGAGCGAGAACTCGACCGAGACGACGCTGGGTGCGGCGCTGAAGCATGTGGAGGATC
>DATHJA010000191.1:0-9257 GCA_035316475.1 Edaphobacter sp.
CTCAAGCCACTGCTCCTCGCGTTCTGCCTTACCCTTCCCGCCTCGGCCCAAAACTTCTCCGGCCCGGCGCCGCCTCCTCCGCCACTTACCACCGACTCCCTCCAGAACCCGAACGTGCCCTCTGGCAAGCTCTCGGAGAAGCTGACCCTCACCAGCCGTATCTACGACGGCATGACCAGCAACTACTGGATCTACGTGCCCGCGCAGTACAATCCCAACACTCCTGCCGCCGTCATGGTCTTCAACGACGGTGGGGGGTATCTCGACCGCAAAGGGAACCATCCCGCGCTTAACGTGATCGACAACCTGATCGCACAGCACAAGATCCCCGTGATGATTGCCGTCTTCACCGATCCCGGCGATATCTCCGGAGCCCCGGACACGCCGACCTACAGGTTCGTCGACGCCTACTCGAAGAAGTGGTCTCGCACCCTGAAGGACTCCATGCGTTCGACCGAGTACGACACCGTCTCCGACCGCTACGCGCGCTTCCTTCGCGATGAGCTACTGACCGCGGTCTCCGCAAAGTACAACCTCCGCAAAGATGCCTACAGCCACGCAATTACAGGCATGTCGTCAGGAGGCATTACCTCATTCAACGCTGCATGGCAGATGCCCGACGAGTTCGGCCGCGTCATCTCCTGGATTGGCAGCTTCACCGCCATCCAGTGGCATGAGGACCCTGCTGTGCCTGACGGAGGACAGGACTATCCCGAAAAGATCTTGCGTGAGCCGCACCGCAACATTCGTGTCTGGTTGCAGGACGGCTCCAACGATCAGGAGAATAACCGCTACGGAAGCTGGCCTCTGGCCAACATCCGCATGGCCAATGCGCTCAAACTCAAGTCCTACGACTTCCACTTCAGCTTCGGCGTCGGACCACACAGCCCCGGCGAAGGTGGAGCCGAGTTCCCTGAAGAGATGACCTGGCTTTGGCGCGGCTACGATCCCGCCAAAACGACCGAGACTTACACGCAAGATCCCACCGAGACTGCAAAGCCCCCGTTCCGCGTAACTATCACCAACCGCGAAGCCCATTAGGCACGCCAAACGGAAGAGAAGCGTCCTCCTGACCGGATCTACGGCCTCGGAGTGCGCGACCGCATCGTGGCCGCTGCAGTCAAAGAAGCCGTCACCGCCAGTCCGGCCGCGGCCAGAGCCACCACCCGAAAGCCCATAACGAAAGCCTCGTCGACAGACTGTCGCCCTCCTCGATCTGTGGTCTCGATCGCTCCCAGCTTCGCCCGCTGCTCCAACACACTCGACTTCACTTCGTCTGAAACCTGCGCAGCCGCCAGCCTTTGCGACAGCGATGCAGAGAATACATGGAAGAACACCGGCGCGCAGACCGCAAGCGCCAGCAGAGCCGCCACCTGCGACACAGCGTTGTTCACTCCCGAAGCAGCGCCCGTGCTCGACTCATTCACCGAACTCATCACCACCGTCGTCAACGGAGCCACGCTCACCGCCATTCCCAACCCCAGCAGCAGGACTGCCGGGAAGTATGCCGTCCAGTACGACCCGCCAACGCCGGGACGAGCCAGCACAATGTATCCTGCCGCAGCAATCAGCGGCCCTGCGACCAGCGGTCCTCGCGCACCATAGCGCGACATCAATCCGCCGGACCATCGTGACAGTAGGAACATCAGCACTACCATCGGCAGCATTGCGGCGCCGGCATGCGTTGGCGTGTAGCCCTGAATCTGGATCAGGTTCAGTGGAAGGTAAAACAATGCTCCGCTCAACGCCGCATACAAACAGAACGTCAACAGGTTCGCCCCCAGAAACTCCCGGCTGCGAAACAACGCCAGCGGCACCAATGGGTCTGCCGCATGTTCTTCCCTATAGATTGCGGCTGCGAGAAACCCAACGCCTGCCCCACCTGTCAGCCAGATAGCACGGCTGCCTCCGGTCCCTTCGATTAGTGCAAAGGTTACTCCCGCAAGACCCGCCGTCAGAAAAAATGCTCCCTTCCAATCCAGGCCGCCCAGCTTTCCGCGCTCGTCATAGCTGCTCGTCTCGGGAACATACCGCAGCAGAATCCACACAGTCACAATCGCCAGCGGAGCATTGATAAAGAAGACCCACCGCCACGATCCGTGTTCCACCAGAAACCCTCCGGCAACTGGTCCCAGCGCCGTCATCATTGCGGCGAAGCCTGACCACGTTCCAATCGCGCGCCCCCGTTCTTCAGGCGGAAAATGTGCGCTTACCAGTGCAAGACTGTTCGGGACCAGCATTGCACCGCCCACTCCCTGCAACGCGCGGGCGGCAATCAATTGACCGACGTTTGGCGCAAGTCCGCACCAGATAGAGGCAGCGGCAAACAGGATCACGCCCGTCATAAAGACTCTGCGCAGGCCCAACCGGTCTCCCAGCGCTCCGCCTACCAGCAGCAGCGCTGAAAGAAACAGCGCGTAAGCTTCCACCACCCACTGCACCTGTGCGCCGGTTGCCTCAAGTCCTCGTTGCAACGCGGGAAGAGCGACATTCACCACGGTGCCGTCAATAAACTCCATGCTCGAACCCAGCACCGTTGCAGCGAGTACCCATGCACCGCGCCGCCCTGTCCTATCCCGGCAGCGGCCTGAGAGAATTACCGCATCATCGCAAGGACGCCTTGCACTCGTGATCAATCGGGTCTCTCCACGCCCCGCGATGGGCTCGGTTCAAGCTACATCAACCAGTGCCCCAAAGAAAATACCGGCCACCCTCTACAGGTGGCCGGCATCGGTTGAAACGTAGTCCGGTTAGAACAATACCTTGGCTCCGAACTGGATAATGCGGGGATCGAAGGTGCTGGTGATCGCTCCGCCTGTCAGCTGGCCATTCGACGCCCTTGATATGCCTCCGCCAGGCTGGGTGAAGTTGGTATGGTTGAGGGCGTTGTACAGTTCGCCGCGGAATTCGACCTTCATCTGCTCTACTGGAGTGTCGAAGCGCTTATTGAACGCCAGGTTCAGTGTCGTGAAGATTGGGCTACGGCCCGGATCGCGAGACATGTTGCCAAATGGGCTCAGCGGTACATTGTTTGCGTTAGCAGTAGCCGGAAGGCTGATCGCCGCCGTATTGATGTACTGCAGTGAGGTTCCGTTCGACTTCGACTTATCCAGGGAGTTCAGCGACACACCCCGAACGCGGTTCGGACGATAGAGGTTGGCTCCGCGATAGCTCGCCGCAATGCCTGAGACCTGGTTGTTCGTTGGAGGCGTGTAGTTGATCTGGTAGGGGAATCCCGACATCGCCTGGTTCACCGCCGAGACCTGCCACTGGCCCAGCACCTGGTTCAGCACACCGCCCGTGTTCATGAAGTGGCGGCCACGGCCGAAGGGAAGCTCATACACCAGCGACGTCGTGTTGACGATAGGCTGGTTGTACTCCGACTGTCCATAATCAGCCGCCAGATTGCGATAGTCCTGCGGCGAGGGCGTGTTGGCCTCGAGGGAGGCACCTGCATTGTCCAGTGCATGCGACCACGAGAACGAATTCAGCAGCGTCAGCCCCGCCACCATACGCTGTTCGTACCGCACCTGCAGCGCGTTGTAGTTCGAGTACGCCGAGTGCATTGCGATAGTGATATCGCCGTAGGTGGTCAGTGGCCGCGTGAACTTATTGTTCGTGATCACATTCGGATCGGCCTGGTTATAGTTGGCAAGCTGCAGCAGCTTCAGCCCGTGATTGCCTACGTATGCAATGTCGAGCAACGTATTCTTCATCAGCGTGCGCTGCACGTCCACGTAATAGTTGTGCACGTAGCTGTCGCGGTAGCGGTTGCCATCGATGTACGTCACGTTCGCTGTGATGGGGTTGAAGTTCAGCGTCGACGACGGGAAGCCCTGGTCCATGGGAACGTACGTCGCCGCGTTTCCGCCAGCGTTCTTAGATGTCTGTGTCACCGTAACGAACAGAGCATTCGGCGGGTTGATCGCGAGGATATTACCCGAGCCTGCACGATCATAGTGAGAGAAGCTGATACCGTAGCCACCGCGGATCGACGTCTTATCGTCCGCCGCAAAGGCAAACCCGAAGCGCGGAGCCCAGTCGTTGCGGTCCGGATTGTAGCCATACTTGTTGCCCGTGCTCGTCACAGGAACCATTGCGCCCAGCGGATTCGACGCTGCCAGCGCTGGGTTGAAGTTTGCCTGGCGATTCTTCTCGTCCCAGTAGGGCGTGCTGTACTCATAGCGCAGGCCAATATTCAGAGTCAGCTTAGGCGAGACCTTCCAGTCGTCCTGCAGGTAGGCAAAGTTCGAGCGGTTGCGAAGCTGCGCTACGAAGTAGCTCGACAGTGAGTAGGCGCTCGATGCTCCCCATAGAAAATCAGCGAAGTAGTTGTCCGCGTTCGCGTTCTCAGCGGCCACGCCATTGACGTAGTTGCGGCTGTAGCCGCCGGCGTAGGTAAAGCCGCCGTACAGCGGATTCGTATCCTGCACATCCATCCAGATCTGCTGATACTCGTAGCCTGCCTTCAGCGAGTGGTTCTTGATCACCCAGGTATAGTTCACCTTGGGATTCAAAATCGAGGGGTTCTGGAACTGAGGGTTCGTCGTCTGACGGCCCAATGCAGCGAAGCCTGTGATGCCGATACCAGGAATACCACCCGCTACAGTTGGATCCGTCGGCAGACCGGGATACGTGAAGCCCGGATTGGTACCGATCGAGAGCGAGTACTTACCAGCTCTGGTACGGGAGAAGCCGAAACGCGCGTCGAGTAGCTGGTTGGCGCCGATCACGCGGGTATAACCGCCCGCGATCTGCTGGTCCAGGATGCGTTGCTTACCGTTCGAGTTGCCGTCCAGCGGAAGGCCAAAGATCGGGAAGTCCGTTGCGTTCGTCTTCAGATGCGAAGCGCGAACGAAGACGGTGTTCCGCGAATCGATCGCATAGTCCAGCCGCAGGTCACCCTTGTCGGTGTAGTTGTTCGAGCGCTGGAAGGTCGTGAAGTTGTTCACCGCCGCTGAGGTTGGATTCAGCTGACCGACCAGACCTGCAATCGTACGCGCCGAGGGGGAGATGTGGGGCGCATTCAGGATCGACGTACCTGCCGCATAAGACGTGCCGTCATAAGGATCGTAGACCGGCTTCGAGAACTTGCCGGCAAGCTGGTTGGGTGTCGGCAGCGTCGCCGTCGAGACCTGCTTACGCACCTGGCGGAAGCCCTCGTAATCTAGGAAGAAGAAGAGATGGTCCTTGATGATGGGGCCGTTGAAGTTGCCGCCGAACTGATTGCGGTTGTACGAAGGCTTCTGCCCTCCCGGCGGACGGAAGAAACCCGTCGCGTTCAGGTCCGTATTGCGGATGAACTCGTACACGCGGCCATGGAACTTGTTGCCGCCCTGTGCAAACGCCACGTTGACCACCGCGCCCGAGGCGCGCCCATACTCGGCGGTCTCATTGTTGGTCACAACCTGGAACTGCGCAATCGAATCCGGAGCAGGCTGAATGATCTGGTTCGAGAAGCCCTGGTTGGACTCGCCATAGGCATTGTTGTCCATACCGTCCAGCAGGAAGTTGTTGAAGATCGAGCGCTGACCGTTCACATTGAACGATCCTTCACGCACCAGTCCGGTGTTCGACGTGCTCGAATAGGACTGCGTCGTCTGCCGCACACCCGTCGTCAATCCGATCAGGTCCGAGTAATTGCGGCTCACCAGAGGAAGCGCCGCCGTCTGGTATTGCGTCACGATCTGTCCGCGCTGGCTGGTGTCGGTCTCCATCTGCAGCGAAACGCCTGAGACCTCGACCGTCGTGCTGGTCTCGCCGATCTGCAACGTCAGATCGATTCTCTGCCTCGCCGCCACCGACACAGAGATGTCGGTAGCCCGTGCCGGAGCGAAGCCCGACTTTGTCACTTCGACGTTGTACTGCCCAACGCGCAGCGCGGGAACCTCGTAGTCGCCGCTGTCATTGGTCTGCCGTGTGCTTACCACGCCGGTCGCGGCATTTGTAACCGCAACTGTCGCACCTGAAACAACCGCACCAGAACCGTCATGGACCGTTCCAACGATGCTGCCGTTCTCATACTGAGCCACTGCTCTGCCTGGAAGGAATACAAGACACACGAGTGCAACTGTCAGGAAAGATAGAAGTCTGCGCATACAAATAACGCTATGCGCAGCCTGTATACAGACGATGACTGGATGATGAATAGAACGTTTCATGGGACGGTCTTCGAAAGAACCGAAGCGCGGCAGATCGTGACTCAGCGCTTGTCCGCCGTCGCCCTTAACGCTTCCGGAACCCATGGACTCGTGAGCATCTTCGCCGGTCCGGTCAAGTAGTAGGTGGGAATCTTCGAGTACTGTTCTTCAATCAGAATCAGCGTTCTGAAATCGAAGCTCTGCACCTCGGCGCGCGATTCCATCCCGCCCTTCACGATGGCGCCGCACAGCGCCTCCACAAACGCCTGCGGGCCTGCTGTGTGGTTGGTGTGTCCGTCATCGCCGGGGATTCCCTCCGGCATGATCTTGGTCTCTAGATTGAATCGCGCCCTCGCCGCATTCGCCGCCCGCTCTTTTGCATGCGCGTCGGCTTTGCCGGGGCCTATGCGGTAGTACTCCACATAGAAGTTCACAAACCGGAACAGCTGAGCCGCATACGTCGGAACGTAGGGGCTGATCAACCCTTCCTTCTTCGCAAAGGCGACCGCAACCGGCGACAGCGCAAGGTCGTTCTTCTGCTCGGCACCGAAGTGCAACTTGTCGCAGATGATGGTCTTCTGCGCTTCCGTGCTCGAGATATCTTTGATGAAGACCCGGTTCTCCATCGTATACGGCGTGCCATCGGCGTGACGGCAGCTCTGCGGATTCAGAAACTGATCGTGCCAAATCAGCGAGACCCCATCGGTCGTCACCCCGGTATCGGTCTCAAGCGTTGTCACCAGTTGGTCAAGCCCACTCTCAAAGGAGGGCAGCGTGTTCTCAGGCCGCAGGCCACGACCTCCACGATGCGCAGTCACATCGAACTTCGCCAGCCGCTCGCGTTCCCCCGCTGTCTTCGCCGCTGCTCGCTCTTCCTTCAACACCTGCTGCAACAGGTCCGGACGATCCGTGATCAACCCATCGATGCCCATGCGGATCTGGGTCCGCATCTTCTCAGGGTCATTCGTCGTCCACGGCACCACTTTGAAGCCCTTCGCCTGCAGCTCCTTCAGCGGAACCTCGCCGCTAAGGACGGTCGCATCCACGGGCGAAAGCACAGGCTGCACCGCTCCATGCTCCCGGGCATGCGCCCCGGCCTTCTCCATCACCTGCAGGTATGGATTCGTTACCGCTTCCTGGGCTTTCATCGTCACAACCGTGCTCACGCAGAGGATTACACCGCTTAAAAATCGAACTGTCATAAAACGCAAGCATCCTACAGGAAGATTACGTAAGCGTTAAAGCTGTCGTGAACCGGCTAGTTAGCCTGCTTAGTCCGAGTCTCTGGCGCAAGCGACCGCAATCCAACATCTCTTCGCTCGCAGGCCGCTTCTCCCGGCGCCAAGTCGATACGGTTCGGAGGCAGCAACTAAAAATGATGTGAGAGCCCGACGATCACCGTGTAATCGGCAAAGAACGCATCGCCATTCTTCGTGCCGTTCTTGATCTCCGGCACACTCGGTGGTCTGTCCCGGCGCAGCGCCCATGGCCCGTTGACCGAAAGCGTCGTCCGCCGCACGTTCACCATCAGCCCTGGGTCAAGCGAGATCACACTGCCCGGTCGGCGGAATCCGTTGCTGTCGCCCAGAAGGTCGCGCACCGGAACTCCTTCGCCACGCACGCCAAGGCTCAGCGCCACGCCGCGAAGCTTCGGCACACCCTGCGAGACACCCAGACGGTACAGATACTGGTCCGTCACCGACATCACACCCTGTCCCGGCTGGCTCCGGAACGTTAACACGCCATTTGTGTCTCGCGGATTGAACAAGTACTGTGCCTGACCATAAAGATCAGATCTCCGCCACAGCGACTTATAGCCCTGAGTCGCCAGCACCAGGCCCCAACCGCCATCGCCCGGCTGCATGGATTGGTCCGCCGTTGCCTTTACGATCTGTCCTTTGTAGAGCGCCGAGCCGGTTGCGTTATTGATGCCCGTGGGAATCTTAACCGAAGCACTTACCGCGATGTCGCCGCCAAACTCTGTCGGCGGCCTGAAGATCCAGCGCTGCGCCCCCAGTGTGATGTCGCCGATCCCGCTCACCTGAAAAACGCCCGTCGGTGGATAGAGCTGGTTGCGCGTCCCATTGAAGACCGGAACATCCGCAATGAAACTCCACTGCGGAGTAAAACGGTACTCCACGCCAACATCGAAGATGTTCTGGTGATTCCGGATCGCATTCGGCCGCGCGATCTCTTCGTCCCCGATGAAGTACTTGTTCGAGTTGAAGAATCTGTAACCGATATCGACCGTCAGGTTATGGATCGACCATCCGTACTTCGTTCCGCCGTCGAGCGATCTGACCAGCTCGTCCATCGACCGCTGGTTCGAGTGCGCGGCCACACATCCCTGCCCGAATCCCGTTGCCGCGGCCGCAACAAGCGCCACCCCGACTATCGCCTTCTTCATTCTTTTTACTGTTTTCATTGTTGTCACTCCAGACACACCATCGCCTCACAAAAATCGTTACGTGCCGGTTCAAATTGTTATGAACGGACCTAAACATACGTGCGCTGGGCAGCATCCGTCTTCCACCAAAAGGTGGAGTTCTCTCTCCACCAGAGCCACGCACCCGCGCCTGCGGGCAAAAAAGAAGAGGCGCCTTCTGGGCGCCTCCGGAGAGTGAACATCACACAGACAACTGTAAGACAGTCTCCATAAGCTGTCATGGACCCGATGGGTCATTCTTTTCTCCATCTTTCGATGGAGAACTTCGACCTTTACTCCCCATCCACCGCCTGGGCCTCCATCCAGGCCCTGGCCGCCTGCAGCTGCGGAAGATCCGGATCGGCATTTGCCCACGCCCGCAGCAACCGCACATAGTCCTGCGTGGCCTCGGCCCTCCGGCGGGCTGCAGCATCGGCCTGAGCCATTCCATAAAGCGCAAATCCCGACTCCGGCCTCTGCTTCAGCGCCGCCTCATAGGCCTGCTTCGCCTCGTCATAACGCTTCGCGCGCAGCAACGCATCTCCGCGCGTCTCCTGCACAGGACGAATGTAGAACGGAGGCTCGCGATACCCCAACTCCTTCTCCGCATCCCCCGCCTTCACAAACATCGCATCCGATTCCACCCCGCGTCCCTCGGCCAGCAGAACGCTCGCCCGCAACTCCATCGCCGC
>DATHJA010000192.1:0-11712 GCA_035316475.1 Edaphobacter sp.
TCGGTGCCGGAGAGGAGACGCCGGATGTTCTGAGAGTGCTTCACGATGATGAGCAGAGGGATGAGGATGTAGCAGGCCACGAGGATGAATGTACGTGCAGGAGCGTGCGGCAGGGCAAAGAACGGGAACAGAGCCGCCGCGAGGATGGAGGCCAGAGAGACATAGCGGGTGAAGAGGACGATGACCAGGAAGACTCCCAGAAGAAAGAGGACTGTCAGAGGAGCGAGAGCGAGGAAGACGCCGAGTGCGGTGGCGACTCCTTTGCCTCCGCGGAAGCCGAGCCATACGGGGAAGCAGTGACCAAGGACAGCGGCCAAAGCGGCTACTGCGGCGATGTCGTAGGCACGAGGGAACGCATAGTTTTCGGCGATGTGTTGAGCGAGGACGACAGCGAGGTATCCCTTCAAGGCATCGAGAACGAGGGTCAGGATTCCCAGGCCTTTGGCTCCGGAGCGCGCGACGTTGGTGGCTCCAATATTGCCGCTGCCCATCGCCCGTATGTCCTCGTGCCGGAAGATGCGAACCAGCAGATAGCCAAAAGGGATGGAGCCGAGCAGGTATGCCAGCGGAATGGAGATGAGCCAGGGAGTCATGAAGTTACAGTTTGAGTTTATCAAGCTGTGCCGCTGTGGGTAAGCGGAGCCGCCGCCTCAGAGAGATGGAAGCCTCAGTGCACCGTCTGCCGCAGAAACTCGAGGGCATGCTGCGACGACCACCAGCGGATGTAGTCGCGGTCGCCTTGTAGGTTTAGCTCCTTCACCGTGGTCTTGCGGCCATCGGCCAGGGCGATGTAGACGCGGCCGATGGGTTTCTCCGCATCCGGTCCCGACGGCGCGCCTGCGGGGCCTGCGAGGCCGGTGATGGAGACGCCGAGCGAGGCTCCGGTGCGGGAGCGTATACCCTCGGCCAGCGCTCGGGCCACCTCGGGGCTGACGGCTCCGTGAAGCTCGATCGTCTCGCGCGGCACATCGGCGAAGAGTGTCTTGAGCTCGGGAGTATAGACGACCGCGCCGCCGACGAAGGCGCGCGAGCTATTGGGAACCGACGTCAGCCGCTCGGCGAGAAGGCCGCCGGTGCAGCTTTCGGCCACGGCAAGGGTGAGGTGTCGCATCTCAAGCATCAGCAGCACGACCTCTTCGAGGCTTTCGCCGCGCGAAGAGAAGATGGCATCGTCCATCTCGGCCTCGATAAGTCCGGCCAGCTCGTCTACGCGGGCCTGGGCCTCCAACATGGTGGGGCTGGCCGCGGCGAAGTGCAGTTGAATCTCTCCCTGACCGGCGAGGATGGTGGTCTGGACATCGGCATACTTGTTGTAGATCGGCGCGGTGCGGGCGTCGACTTGCGATTCAGGAAGCAGAGCCATGCGGAGCATGCGGCGGGCGAGCGAGCGCGGAGGAAGAGCGGCGGCGAGCAGCGGCTTTGCAACCTGCTCGAACAGCGGCTTGAGCTCTCGCGGAGGACCGGGCAGAAGAAGGATGATCTTCCGGTAGTTCTCGACGGCCGTATCGAGCATCTGGCCCGGAGCGCTGCCAGTGGGATTGTTGAGGATGACAGCACCTTCGAGGACGTCGGCTTGCTTCGCGTTGTTGGGAGGCATGGTGATCTGACGTGCCGCGAAGCGCTTATAGAGTGTGGTCAGGATCTCGGGGCTGCGATGGAGCGAGATGCCGAGAGCGGCGGCGACGGCTTCGCGGGTCAGGTCGTCCTCGGTGGGGCCCAGGCCGCCGGAGAAGATCACGATGTCGGCGCGGGAGAAGGCCGTGCGAGCAGCGCCGGTGAGGTGCTTGAAGTTGTCACCAACGATGGTCTTGAAGGCGACTTCGACGCCAAGGTCGTTAAGTTGTGCGGTGAGAAAGAGAGAGTTGGTGTCCTGCCGGTGCGGCGTAAGCATCTCGGAGCCGGCTGCGATGATTTCAGCGATCATGGGTCGATCTGCGTCCTCTCCCGTCTGCGAGTAAGGCCGACGGACACGAGGCGTGAGGGGCCTCGTCCTCCATGATAGAGAGTTTTGCGTCGGATGGTTGGTCAGCCAGACACGGCGGCGTGACGGAAGGTCAGGTTGATCCGGAATGATCCTGTGAGGGGATGAGAGCCGGCAGGGATGGGGGCGACGCCGTGAAAGATGAGCCGTGCCGGGCCTCCCCAGACGAGGACATCGCCGTGCTCGATGCGGATGCGCTGTGGCGTATCGGAGCGGCGCAGCGTGCCGAGCAGGAAGGTCGCCGGAAGTCCTAGTGAAACGGAGACGATCGGGTGCGCGTAATCCCGCTCGTCTTTGTCCTGGTGGAGAGACAGTCGTGCCCCGATGGAGTAGCGGTTGATGAGGCAGCTATTGGGCGTGAAGCCGGGGAAGCCTCCTGCCTGCGCGGACCATTGTGCCAGCGAGAGAAGAGGAGCGGGCATCGCCGGCCACGGATGCCCCGTGACCGGGTCCGTCGCGGTGTAGCGATAGCCGGTTCGATCGGTCGTCCATCCCAGCAGACCGGTGTTGGTCATCGCCACCGACATGGTGTGGCCGCCGGGGACGACCATCTGGCGGAAGGGAGCGGCGGCCTGCACGGCGGTGATCGCGTCGTAGAGCTCGTCTGCCTCATCGCGGCAGAAGGCTCGAAGGAGGGTGACACCCTCTGCCGGGTGTTCTTCCGCGGGGAGCGGAGGGTCGGGCCAGAGTCTGTCGCTACTGTGCATCGTGGAAGATCACTCCAAGGGTAAAGCGATGGCCTAAGCGGATAGGGCTGACGCCGTGGCGCATGGCTACTCGATAGACGCCGCGCGTGCCGCGCTGGGGGCGATGATTGACCGCGAAGAGCACTGCCTCGCCCTGGCGCAGGGGGACTACGGAGACGCGTGACTGCATGCGCGGGCGCTGCTCGGTGAGGACAAATTCTCCTCCCGCGAAGTCGCGTCCGGGCTCGCTGAGCAGGAACGCTACCTGGATGGGAAAGACGAGCTCGCCGTAGAGATCCTGGTGAAGGCAGTTGTAGTCGCCCTGCTGATACTTGAGCAGCAGCGGCGTCGGGCGCGTCTGTCCGGCCTGATGGCAGAGCTGCTGGAACTGGCGATGCTCAGCCGGGTAGACCGTCGATTGACCCAGCGCGCGGCTCCATTCATTCGCGATAGGAGCGAGTTGTGGATACAGGGCGCCGCGTAACTCCTCGATGAGTGCGGGGAGGGGATAGCTGTAGTACTGGTACTCGCCGCGGCCGAAGCCGTGGCGGGCCATTACGATGCGGCTGCGGAACTGTGTGGGCTGGTCGTAGCCGCTGGCCAGCGTGCGGCACTCGTCCTCAGAGAGAAGCTGGCCGGTTGCGGCGTAGCCTTGTTCCCCCAGGTCGTTGGCGATGCGAGCCCAGTCGAGTGATGCGATCTTTTCGGTAAGGTTCATGGCTCTACTGTCGCCTGGAACCATAAGATGCGACACTCCGGTTTGTATCACCAAAGTAAGACGGCAGCCTGCGGGGGCAGACTGCCGTTGGGTGTTTCCGGAAGGGATGGTTAGACCTTCGGAGCCCAGCCCTTTTCGTACTCACGGTCCCAGTGCTTCATGGCCTCGGCGTCGTTAACGATGTGGCCGTTGGTGGGATTGAGCGAGAGGCCGCGATTCATCGCCCAGGCGACGTTCGAGAGCTGCAGCATGGTGACGGCAACGTTGCCGACCTCGATGGGGGCGTTGAGTTTTTCGCCCTTCTGGATACCGGCGATGAAGTTGGCAAAGTGGCGATCGGTCATGGAGTCGGCACCCACCGTATCTGCCGATGATGCCGACTTCTCGGCCTTTTCGATGAAAGATGCGGTCTTTGTGCCCTTGAGGTCGTAGACCTCGTAGCCGCTGCGATCGACAACGATGGTCCCGGTGGTGCCCATGACGGCTGAGCCACGGTCGCGGTCGTAGAACTTCATTCCCTGGCAGCACTTGCCCTCCCAGGAGATGATCTTGTCGTCGTACTCGTAGCTGGTGACGAGCGTGTCGTAGAACTGCCAGTCGTCTTTGAACTGGTAGCGGCCGCCGGAAGCCGAGATGTGTTTGGGCAAGTCGACACCGAGTATCCAGCGGCAGACATCGATCTCGTGGGTGCCGTTGTTGAGGGTCTCGCCTGTTCCCCAGTGCTTGAACCAGTGCCAGTTGTAGGGGTGGTAGTTGTCCATGTAGGCCTTGCGCGGTGCCGGGCCCTGCCAGAGGTCCCAGTCGAGCGTTGCGGGAACGGCGACGGGCTTGCCATGGCCGATGGACTTGCGTGTGTTGCTGTACCAGGCCTTCGCGTAGTACGGGCGACCGATGATGCCGTCCTTGACCTTCTCCACAACCTCTTTGGTGTGGGGAGAGGAGCGCTGCTGCGTTCCCATCTGCACGAGCTTCTTGTACTTGTCGCGCGCGGCCACCAGCATCTCGCCCTCGCCCGGGTTGTGGCTGCAGGGCTTTTCGACGTAGACATGCTTGCCTGCCTCAAGGCCCAGAATGGCCATCGGAGCGTGCCAGTGATCGGGGGTCGCAATGGTGATGGCATCGACCTCCTTGAGGGCGAGCACCTTGCGAAAATCTTTTTCGGTTGTCGGCTTGTAGCCGAGAGACGCCTGGGCCTTTCCCGCAAACTTCTCCATGATCGGGGTATCCACATCGCAGATGTGCGAGATGCGCGAGGTCTTCTCATTCGCCTTGAGAGAGGAGAGGTGAGCATAGGCCCGGCTGTTGAGTCCGATGACTGCGAAGTTGACGCGATCATTGGCCCCGACGATCTGAGCGTAGCTCTTGGCATTGGTACTGACGGCTGCACCTGCGGCTGTAACCGCGAGGGTATCGAGAAATTCGCGTCGGGTAATCACGTTCATCTCCTCCTGAGGAGTTAGTTCGGTCTTTGAAGCAATACGGGTCAGATATCCCGGACACTTCAAAGATGATGCGAAACAAATGTACACGAGCGGGTGGAAGATGGGCCAGAGGGCATCGCAAATTGCAGATGTGTTTATAGCCGAGTTCCATCGCGGCGGCCAAGTCATTTACACACCTATATGAACTGAGACAAGACCTTAACGCCATCTGTGACAATGGACGATTTGTGCGTTATACGCAAAGGGTTATACGCAAAATCCACCTTGACATATTCTTATATGGGAATATATTTGACGAATGGCACGAGCAGCAACAACGGCGGATGTCTTCAACGCTATCGCGGAGCCCCGGCGGCGAGAGGTCATCGCCGTGCTGGCAGATGGCAAGGAATATGCCGTCAACGAAGTGGTAGTGCGGTTACGCATGCCGCAGCCGACCGTCTCGAAACATCTCAGCGTCTTACGTAAGGTCGGTGTGGTGTCGATGGTCAAGCGCGGCCAGCACCGGATGTACCGACTGAACGCGGCTGAGCTGAAGCCGGTACATGACTGGGTCAAGACGTTTGAGCGGTACTGGACGCATCAACTGGGCCAGATCAAAGAGCGTGCGGAGCGCAAGGCTCTGGAGCGAATGATCTCAATTGACAACGGAACAAAGGAGGATTGAATGGCAGCGACGATTCAGGATCAGGTGGTTCAGACCTTCGAGATTGTGAAGGAGGAGGAGATTGCAGCGCCCGTCGACATTGTCTTCGAGACGATCCTTGAGCAGATGGGCCCCTTAAATTCGACACCGGAGAAGCCGATGCCGATGAAGCTCGAGGCATGGCCGGGTGGCCGCTGGTTTCGCGACCTGGGAGACAACACGGGACACTTCTGGGGTGTGGTGCAGGCTATCAAGCCGCCGTCGCTGCTGGAGATCTCCGGTCCCCTGTTTATGTCCACCCCGGCCATCTCAAACATCCAGTACCGGCTCACGGAAGAAAACGGTGTGACCCGCCTCCGCTTTGTGCATCGGGCGATGGGGTGGATCCGCGACGAGGACCGTAGGGTGGACGAGGGCTGGACAGAGCTGATCGATCGAATTCGCGCCGCGGCGGCGAATAAGCGGGCAGGCCGCTAGCCATGTGCCCCCTGTGTCTCGCAACCGTGGCATGGATCGCTGCGGGGGCAACCTCAACCGGCGGCATCTCCGCGCTTGCCGTCAAGAGGTTCCGCGGCACAAACATGGAACGCATAACCAGCAACAACAATTCCGAGCAGGGAGGAAGTCATGGATATGAACAAGGAGACTCAGACAAACATGAAGACGCCACCGATCGTATCGCAGCAGGAGTGGGAAGACGCGCGCCAGCAGCTGCTGGTGAAGGAGAAGGAGCTGACTCACGCCCGTGATGCTATGGCCGCCGCGCGTCGGCGCATGCCGTGGCAGGCGGTCGAGAAGGAGTACGTCTTCGAAGGCCCCGCAGGCAAGGTCAGCCTGCGTGATCTCTTCGAAGGCCGGCTGCAGCTTGTCCTCTATCGTGCTTTCTTCGAACCGGGTGTCTTCGGCTGGCCCGATCACGCCTGCCGCGGCTGCTCGCTGGGCGCCGATCAGGTGGGTCACCTTGCTCATCTCAACGTGCGCGATACCACGCTTGCATACGCTTCGCGCGCTCCGCAGACCGACATCCAGCGCCTGAAAACGCGCATGGAATGGAAGATGCCCTGGTACACCATCACCGACAGCTTCGACAAAGACTTCAGCGTCGATGAGTGGCACGGACACAACGTCTTCTTCCGCGACAGCGACAACCGCATCTTCCGGACTTACTTCATCAACAACCGCGGTGACGAGGCGATGGGCAGCGTCTGGAGTTATCTCGACCTCACCCCACTCGGCCGTCAGGAGAAGTGGGAGGACTCGCCCGAGGGCTACCCCCAGACCGACCCGTACAAGTGGTGGAACTGGCACGACGAATACGCTTCCAGCCCCTCAACTGATCCCAGATGGACCAAAGTAGTCGACGACGCTCTGGTGACGCTGAACCTGAACGATTAGGCTCTTTCGGCGGCATAGAGATTAATCGATCAGTGAGCGGCCCTCGATGTCCAGAGCTACGTGATACAGCGCATCGCGGGTCGCCAGTACGGCGCACCCGTCTTCCACGAAGGTCAGGCCGACGAGGTTGTTGCCCGAGATGGCGAAGGAGGCCTCGCGGTCAGGCGTGATGCGGATGACTCCCCGCTGGCCGCGAAGGCTTGCAGCGACGTACAGGTTGTCGTCAATGTCGAAGGCCATGCCCTGCGCCCGGCCAAGTCCCTGGAAGAAGACCGTGATATTGCCATCGCGATCGATAGCGTGAATGGCCTGGTTGGACGAGGTCGTAGGACCGGTCACCAGAAGTGTTCCGGCGGCGTTGAATGCCAGGTGGTACGCGGAGACGGAGGGCTCAAGCGTAGCGAAGACAAAGATCTCGCGCTCGGAGTTGATCTTGAAGATCGTCCCCGAGCGGTCTCCGACATAGAGATTGCCCTCGCGATCGAAGGCGATCCCCGTAGCGACTCCCATGCCTTCGGCGTAGGTGGAGATGGCGCCCTCCGGAGAGATGCGGTAGACAGTGCCCTCGGCGCGTGAGCTTGCATAGAGATAGCCGTCGCGGTCGAAGGCGAGTCCGGTGGGGTTCATCAGCTCGCGAACGAAGGGAACCATCTGGAAGTCGCGCTGAATACGGAAGATCGAAACCGGGGTCGTCTGTCCGCGAGATCCCGAGAGCGTGGTGAAGACCTGCCCGTTGGCGTCGACCGCTGGATTGGCGACAGGGTGCAGGTTCTCGGCCATGGGGACGGCGATGCGTACCAGAAGCGGGTTCGATATCTCTCCATCGCGGTGCAGGACGAGGTCACCGGAGATGCTGCCGTCCGGCACCAGAACGGTGGCTCGCCCGGGACGGCTGAGAAGGAGAGGAGCGAAGGTGTCGCCGATGCTTGCGTGTGGGAGACGGCTGCCCACCGGGTCAAGATGTGTGCCCTCGATCTCGATCTCGCCTCCGGGCATCGCCGCCGGAGGCAGAGCACGATTCAAATGCGGGGCATCGGCCGAGGTGGGGTGAAAGAGACTCATTCAACTCCAAGGGTAGAACGATGACCGAGCCAGCACAAGGATGGTGTTACAGGAACAGGCCAATCAGTTGAGCGCACAGAAGAGCCAGGACGCCGGCGGCTACATCATCCATCATGATGCCTGTTCCGGCAGGGAGGCGCTCGAGCTGACGAACCGGCGGCGGCTTCAGGATGTCGAACAAGCGGAAGAGCAGCAATGAGAGGACGGCATGGCGCCAGTCGGGTATGGCCGCGATCAGTGCGATCAGTTGTCCGGCCACTTCGTCGACGACGACATGGCCGGGGTCCTTGCGCCCGGATTCCTCTGCGACGATGGTAGCGGCAGGGATACCGACGAGGGTGATTACTGCCGCGGCGATTGCTGTTGCAATCGCTAGCGCGAGCCGGGAGGGGCTGAAGACGTGCGCCGCCGCGTACCACAGCAGCACCGCGGCGACAGAGCCGTAGGTTCCCGGGCCGGGTTTGAGCAGGCCGGCCCCGAAGAAGGTCCCGAGCATCCACGCCCAGAGGGTCTTCTTTTCCGATGGAGGATGAAGCTGCTCGGTGGAATTCGGCACTAGCTTTCGTTGTCCGTAGGCTTATTGCGCTCCGAACGCGAGAGCTCCTCGAGCAGGTCGGGGTCCTGGATCGGGGTGGAGACCTTGTAGTCGCCCGAAGCCCACTTGCCGAGATCAAGGAGGCGGCAGCGATCGCTGCAGAAGGGGAAGTTTTCGTTGTCGATGAGGACAACGTTGCGGCAGATCGGACAGAAGAGCGCTTTCGACATTGCAGTTACGATTGTAAATCCGTTGATGGGTGGCGGTGTAAGTGGCGCCGCCCGCGTG
The DNA here is from genome assembly GCA_035316475.1 of Edaphobacter sp. GTDB lineage: Bacteria > Acidobacteriota > Terriglobia > Terriglobales > Acidobacteriaceae > Edaphobacter. The sequence goes on from DATHJA010000192.1 coordinate 8,754, forward strand.
GCTTGTTATGCGATCGAGCGCAGCAGGCCGCCTTCAGCCCGCAGAGCGGCGCCATTGGTGGCGGCAGAGAGCGGGCTCGCGATGAAGGCCACGAGGCTGGCGATCTCTTCGCTCTCAATCAAGCGTTGGAGGAGAGAACTGGAGCGGTGCTTCTCGAAGAACTCTTTTTCCGCTTGTTCGGGAGTCGGGTTCTTCTCGGAAGAGATGTTTTTGAGGAAGTCGACGATGCCCTCGGAGCGGGTGGGGCCGGGCATGATCGTATTCACCGTGACGGCGGTGCCTTTGGTCAGCTCTGCGAGGCCGCGCGAGATGGCAAGCTGCGAGGACTTGGTGACGCCGTAGTGAATCATCTCAGGCGGCGTCATGATGCCGGACTCGGAGGAGATGAAGATGACGCGGCCCCAGTTGCGCTCGAGCATGCGTGGGAAGTAGTGGCGCGAGAGGCGCACTCCGCTGAGTACGTTGACCTCGAAGATATTCAGCCAGTCGGCGTCGGTGATCTCGGCGAAGGGCTTGGGCTCGTAGATACCGAGGTTGTTGACGAGAATGTCGGTGTCAGGGACCTGCTGGATCAGAGCTGCTGCGCCTTCGGCGGTTCCGGGATCGGCGACGATTGCTTTTACGTTGCTGATTCCAGCGAGAGCTTTGTCGAGCTTCTCCTTGCTGCGGCCGGGGACCGTAACGGTGACGCCCTCTGCGGCAAGAGCCTTGGTAATGGCGAGGCCGATGCCTGCGGAGCCTCCAGTGACGATTGCGGTTTTGCCTTTGAGCTGCAGGTCCATCGAATTCTCTCCTTCGGAATCTAGTCCCTTAGATAGATGTCGAAAATCCGGGGCGCGATTCAGGCCAAAGTCACTCGATGATACGGGCGACTACGTCGTAGTCGTGTGACTCGGTGATCTCGGCGCGGTAGAAGGTGCCGGGGACGAGTTCTTCGTGTGGGCCGAAGTCGTTGATGAAGACCTTGCCGTCGATCTCGGGGGCGTGCTGGATGGTGCGGCCCTCCCAGAGGAGTTCGGTCTCTTCGGACTCGCCTTCGACTAGCAGGTCGACCTCGCGGCCTATCCAGTCGGCCTTGGCCTTCGCGCTGATCTTCTGCTGGAGCTTCATCAGTTTGCGGCGGCGGGCCTGGATGGTGCGCTCGGGAATCTTGAGGGCGGCGTCGAGCTCGAAGGCCTTGGCGCCCTCTTCGTCAGAGTAGATGAAGACTCCGAGCCAGTCGATGCGCGCGGCCTTGACGAAGGCTTCGAGCTCCTTGTAGTCCTCTTCGGTCTCGCCGGGGAACCCCACAATGAAAGACGTCCGGATGACGATGTCGGGGACGATGCGGCGGGCCTTCTCGATCAGGTCGAGGAAGATCTTTGCGTTGCCGCCGCGCTTCATCCGCTTGAGCACGGAGGCGCTGGCGTGCTGCAGCGGGACGTCGAGGTACTTGGCGATGTTGTCGTGCTTCGCCATGGTCTCGAGCAGCCGCGTCGTCACCTTGTTGGGGTAGGTGTAGAGGAAGCGGAGCCACTTGAGGCCGGGCAGGACAGCGAGGGCTTCGAGGAGCTGGGCGAGGCCGTCAGTGAAGCCTAGGTCTTCGCCGTAGCAGGTGGTGTCCTGGCCGATGAGGGTGATCTCGCGGACGCCCTGGGCGATGAGCTTTTCGGTCTCGGCGACGATAGAGGACATGCGGCGCGAGCGGAACTTTCCGCGCAGCTGCGGGATGATGCAGAAGCTGCAGGGGTGGTCGCAGCCCTCGGCGATCTTGATATAGGCCGAGGCGCGTGGGGTTGCGAGGATGCGCGGAGTCTCGTCGCTGTAGAGGTACTCGGGGAGGGCAGCGGTGGCTCCGTCCCAGGCGGTGCGGGAGAAGCGGCCCTGTTTTTCTCGCAGGTCGCCCTCGGCGCGGAAGGAGACCGCAGGTCCTTCGACTGCGGAACTCGCTTCGCGAGTTCCTTCGCTCAGGATGACACCTTTGATGCTGCTTACTTTCTGTTCTTCCAACCGCAGCTGAGCACCATGTTCGGTCGGGTGCGAGTGCTGGTGGACGGCGCTATGGGCGCGGCTGACTAACCCCTGCGGCAGGATGTTGAAGGGTGAGTCCTGTTGCGGCGCGGGCTTTGGTACGAGGCCGGCGGCGGCTAGGATGGCTTCGAGCTCGCCGGTGCCTACGACGGCATCGACCTCGGGGATGTTCTTCTGGATCTCGTCGCGGTAGCGCTCGACGAGGCAGCCGGCGACGATGAGCTTTTGTGCGCGGCCTCCGTTGGCCTGCTTGTGCTGCACCATCTCGAGGATGGTGTTGACGGACTCCTGCTTGGCGGAGTCGATGAAGCTGCAGGTGTTAACGACGATGATCTCGGCGTCGTCGGCCGAAGGGGTGAGCTGGCCTCCGGCGGAGTGGAGCAGGCCCATCATGACCTCGGAGTCGACGAGGTTTTTGGGGCAGCCGAGGGAGACGAAGCCTATCTTCGGCCGGGCCGGGGATACCTCGACTGCGAGGCCGGATTCAGTTGTTCCGGAGAGAGCCACAGCTTTCTAGTCTACCACCCCTCCCCCTCCCGGGTATTTTGCGCAAAGTATTGATTTTGAATAATTTGAGTCCGGACCGGCTATGCCAGGTCTATGAAAAGTCCTTATTTTAGAGCGTTTTGGACTGCAAAGTATTCAATCGGAATAGGTTAGATGGAGAACAGGGATTTATTCTTCTACTGTTTTTAGTTTAGCAGGATGGAGGGAGCTGATCGGCAAGTGGATGTGGTTTGGTTTGTTTGGGTTAGGTGGTTTTGGGGCTTGACAGGCTTGTCAGCCGCGCGAGGAAGTGTTGGGCCTAAAAAGAATTCACCCATCGGTGAGGCCACAACTGGCACACCGATGGGTGTTCGTATGGAATCAACTGCTTGAAACCGATACGGTAGTCGTACGACCGAATCAGGAGATCAAGACTTCAGGTAGTTACGACAGGCGACGCTTG